>JAOZVK010000204.1 GCA_029938185.1 Bacteroidales bacterium
GGCTATATTGACCAAAACGGAACTAATACAAAACGAATAGGAACACCTCTATTAATCAAAATGCTTAATAATATAAATAAAATATCACTGAATGAACAAAAAAAATATCTCGAAAAAAAATTAAATAAAATACAAGCTAATTATGAGCAACGTGATGATATTACTATTATTGGTATAAGACTTTAAAAATGCAAGCCAGTATTTACGACTTATTACAGTAGTAATTTAGCAATTTTATTTGTAGCTTTGCTACGCTAAGAAATAAGGTCTTCAACCTAATTAATGTGGCTTATGCGTTCTTATAAAAGATTGACATATAATTAATTGTGTAAAAACAAATATCAAAAAACTTTTGTAAGACTACTTACCCATAAGATAATAATTAATAATTATTAAAATTATTTATCAAATATGAAAATTACAATAAATATATTTTTATTTTTTATAATAAGTTCAATATGTATTAGTCAAAATGATACAGATGCATTTATCTTTTATAAAAATAAAAAAGTATACATTTACAACAAAAAAATAAACAAGCAAATTGAAACAGAGTACAACACAATTAAGTATTTAAAAAACAATTTGTTTTTAGTTTACAATGATTCATTATATGGTCTTATTGACAATAAGGCAAATATTATTATTAAATGTGAATACAGAAAGATTAAAGCAATATCCAATAATTTTTTTTTATTGTATGAAACAAGCAAAAAAATTAAAATATTCGATTTAAGAAAAAATAAAATAACACAAACAACATTTAATAAATATTCTATCCTAAACCACAATATTTATATAATAGAAAGTAACAACAAATTGAACTTGACAGCAATAAATATTGAACAAAATATTATAAAACAATTAGATATTGATAGTATAAATTTAATATATACCCAAAATACAGAAAAAAGCGAATATAAATTTGATAAATATGTAACAAAATATACTGTGTATAATAAAATAGGTAACACAAATATAAATATTAATAATTTTTATATAATAACTAAGAACCAAAAAAAAGGTATAATATCAAATAATTTGCAAATATTTCGTTCGCCATTGTATGATACTATTCATATAGTTGGTAGTTTTTTCATACTATATTCAAACAAAGAACTGACTGTTATTAACCAACAAAACAAAGAAATATTAAAGGCAGACTATGATAGTGCATATAGATACAATGATAGTTTACTTGTTATAAAAAAAGGTCAAAATATAGGTTTGATTAATAAAAATGGGATTTTAATTAATGCTGAATATAGAACAATCAAATTAGTCGAAAAAGGATATATTATAAATCGTTTATCAAACAGAAATTATGGTTTTTGTGACCTTAAAGGTAATATTGTTTTAGAACCAAAGTATAATAAAATAGTTTCGTATGGTAAATATTTATTAGTATATTTAGATGTAAATCATTGTGGAATATTTGATTACAAAGGAAATGAATTAATTGAAACAGTATATAAACATCTGGAACAAATTGAAGAAAGTAATTTGTTTTACTATTGTTTTCCACAAAAAACATTCCGAAATAGATTCTATTTTTCTTCTAAAAACTGGGGAGTAATAAATACTTTTGGCGAAATTATTTTAGACGCAAAATACTCAATGAATAGTATTTCTGTTGATTTTAATGATAAAATAATTAAAGCAAAAAATTACTCTGGCTTGATGCTTGTCTGGCTAAAAGAAAACAATAGATTTAATGATAGAGTTTTATTCACAAAATATCGTACCTTAAATAAGAATAGAAAAAAAAAAAAATCACCTTATTACTGGGACATAGATAAAAACAAATATGGTCTTTTAGGCAAAAACAGAAAAAAAATTATTGATTATATATTTAATGGAGTTACTGATTTTAAACTTTTTGAAAATGTAAGTAAGACTCATTTGTACAAAAAAAACAAAAAAAATTACTATGGTTTAGTTAATACTCTAAAAGGCAAAACAATTTTATATCCCATATACGAACGCTTTTTGACTGAAGATTTAAACAAAGTAGATTTTTTTAGATGTGTTGATAAAAGAGGAAAGTATACTATTGTAAAAAAAACTGGAGAAACAATTAACTTGCGTCTTGTTTTTATTGATGATTTTGGTTTAAAATATATGCGAGTTGCATCAAAAGGAGAATATTATTTTGCAGGAAACAATCCATTTTCTCTCGAAGTTCCAGGTTTTGTTCCTATTCCTAAATACGAAAAAATTAGAAATAGTGTTTATCACAGATTAACAATAAAAAATGCTAAATGGAGAATAATAAACAAAAACGGAGATTTATTAACTAAAAGAAATTATAGATTTATTCAAAGATATTTTAATAATGTATTTATTGCTGTAAATGGTCGCGATAATTGGGGAGTTATAAACAGTAGCAATAAAAGAATTATACCATTTAAATATAACTTAATTGAGCATTTTTTTGACAATACCAAAAAATATGAATGGATAGAATCTGATTATTTTAAGGCTAAAAAAGGGAATAATTTTGGAGTTATTAATTATAAAAACAAAACTATAATAAAATTTCAATATCAAGATATAAAATATTTGCCAAATGATTTTGGAACTTTTTTTGCAGCAAAAAAAGCATCAAAGTGGGGCTTAGTTGATAAAAATAATATTATTATTATACCTTTTGAATTTGATAATATATCCTATATATCAGCTGATAATAGAAATTTGTTTAAAGTTTATAAAAAAAATATTCGAAAAGGATATCTGAAAATAAATGATAGCTTGCTCTCAAAACCTCAATTTATTGAAGCAAGTGATTTTGTAAATGGATATGCTGTTGTAAGGAATACAGACAAGAAGTATAAATTTATAAAAACTGATGGAACTTACTTATCTGAAAATAGTTATGATTATGCCAAAAATTTCAATAACAATTTAGCTTTAGTTATAAACAAAAGGCGCTATGGATATATTGATAAAAATGGAAATCAAAAAATTGACTTTATGTATTATGATGCAAAAAGCTTTAGTGAAGGAATGGCTGCTGTAAAATTAAAATATAAAAGAAATATTTTTTCTTCATTTAAAAAACAATATGGATATATTGATACTCTTAATAATATTGTTATTAAACCAAAGTATAAATATGCAAGCAGGTTTACTAATGGACTTGCTGTTGTTAAGTATAAAAAAAAATATGGAATAATAGATAAAAACTCAAAATATTTACTAAAAACTAAATATAAATATATTTCAGATTTTAAAAATGGATTTGCTGTTTTTAAAACATTTGAACGAAAAAGTGGAGTTGTAAAAAACAATGGAGAAATAATTGTTGAAGCTAAATTTTATTCAGATATTAAAAATTATAGTAATGGTTTAGCAAAGTATAGATATAAAAGTAAGTATGGTTTTATTGATACAAACGGAAGAGAAGTTATAGTAGCAAAATATTCAAAAATAAGTCATTTCAGCGATAATCTTGCTCGATTTAAAAAAGGAAGATATTATGGTTATTTATGCAGCTCTGACTCTATTGTGATAGGAGCTAAATTCAGAAAAGCAAGCAATTTTTATGAAGGCTATGCATATGTTACAGATAAACAGAGAAAAAAATATCTAATTAACAAAAAAGCCAAGAAAATAAATAATATTGAATTAACAAATAAATGGTTATTAAAATATAACAAAATAAACCCTTTGTTTGAATATTTTAGTAATAAAAAGTTAGAAAGTGTAATTATAAAAAATAAAAAAGTAGGTATAATTGACAAAAAAGGAAACTATATAATTTATCCAAAATATAATGGTTTATCTAAAATTGATAATAAAATTATAATTTGTACAATAAATGGATATTATGGTATTTACAATTCAGAAGGACAAACAATTGCCCCTGTTGAACAAATAAGTATTACAAAATATTCAAAAAATTACTATCAATTATTAGATTTAGCTGGTATGAAGTATTGCTCATCTAAAGGTGAAATTATTGAATAGTAAGGTTTTATATCTATTTGATATTATATTTTATTGATAGATTAATACTTTCAATAGTTCAATTATTCAATGATACAATGGTACAATAATTTGATTTGGCAATTCACAATTTATAATTATCCAATTTGCATACAGGTAAGGTCTTTGACCTATTTATAGTTGCTTACGCATTAATACAAAGCCAATTTAATCAGTAAGTTATGAATAGGTAAATGTCGAAAAACTTTTGTAATAGTACTTAACTTAAAACTGGTAGCCAAACTTGCCAAGTATTGATTGGTAAATATCCTTAAAAAAAGGTAAAAATCACCTAAAAAACTTCTTTTGCTATTTTATATATATTGTCAGAATTTCCCATTGTGTAATAATGAATAATCGGTACTCCAAATTTTACAAGTCCTTTTGATTGTTTTATAGCCCACTCAATACCAACTTGTCTGACTTCTTGATTATTTTTACATTTTTTTATTTCTAATACAAGTTCTTGAGGAATATCAATATTAAATGTTTGAGGTAAAATATTTAGATGATTTGCTACCGAAATTGGTTTTATTCCTGGTATTATAGGAACATCAATTTTTTCTTTTTTACATCTTTTTACAAAATCAAAAAAATTTGTATTATCATAAAACATCTGAGTAACAATATATTTTGCTCCTGCTTCTACTTTCTTTTTAAGATAGTATATATCAGAATCTAAATTTGGTGATTCTATATGTTTTTCAGGATAAGCTGCAACCCCCATATCAAAATCGGTATGAGTTGTATTTTCTAACTCCTCATCAAGATAGCACCCTTTATTTAAATTACTTATTTGCTTTATCAAATCAGATGCGTTTTTGTGTCCATCTTTTTCTGAAATAAATTTTTTTTCAGACTTCAATGGATCTCCTCTTAAAACTAACAGATTTCTGATTCCAAGAAAATGTAAATCAATAAGAGCGTTTTCTGTCTCTTCTTTTGTAAAACCGCCACAAATAATATGAGGAATAACATTAACTGTTTTGTATTTGTATTTTATTGCTGCCGAAATAGCAACAGTACCAGGTCGTTTATGAACTGTTTTTCTTTCTAATAATCCATTTTTGTGCTTTTTATATACAACTTCTTCTCTATGATATGTAATATTCAGAAATGGAGGTTTAAATTCCATTAAGGGGTCTATTGTGTTGTATATTTGATTAATATCCTTTCCTTTTAGAGGAGGTAGAATTTCAAATGTGAATAATGTTTTTTTCGTATTTCTTATATGATCTATAACTTTCATGTTTTATATTATGTGGTAAACAAAATAATAGTAAAAAAACGGGCTACACGTTTAATATTGGACATTATTTTATTTTTTTTACAGGATTTACAGGATTGATTTCTATACTGTTATGAAATCCCTGATAAACAACACTGTCCAACCTTACGAGGCTAGCCAAAAAACGACTTTAATTATATAGAATAATTAGAGTCGTTTTAGTTTTAAATAATCTTACAAAAATACGTAAGCCAAATTAAATAGGTCGAAGACCTTAATTATATTTTTAAGCTTGTTACCATTTTAATAACCAAAACTTAATATCTTTATTTTTTCCTTTTATCTTTTTTAATTCCTTTCTTGCATTCAATTCATTTACATACGAACAAAGAGCAACTCTATTATATACACCTTGTTTTGGCAATACCATTGAATAATATCCTTGTTTTTTGAAATATTTATTCAAGTTAGTTGCATTATCAAATTTTTTAAAACTACCAGCAACAACATAAAATCTTTCTGTTTTCGTAGATTTTGTTTCACTAGTTAGAATAGTTTTGTCTCCTAAATCTTTCTTATCATCAAATGTAGTTTTTTTATCATCTGTTGTTGTTTTATCTCCTACTGTTTTGTCTACTAATGTTTTATCATCAGTTGTAGTAGTTTTATCATCAACTTCCGATGAAATCAATGAATCATTATTTACATCATTCTTTTCATCTTTCAAATCTGGTTTATATGTATTATAATCAGGATAATCATCAGTTTTATTATCAGTATTTATGTTCTCAGTGGTTGATTTGTCCTTTTTTGTTTTTTTCTCTTCTTTTGCACCACAGCTATATAAAACCATTGCTGATACAAATAACAATATAATACTAATTTTTTTCATGCCTTTAATTTTAAATTTATAATAATTCCATTAACTTAATAAATAACTCTTTACAACAATTTAATACAAATATAGATTATATAATATTTAATACCAAAAATTATTTGAAAATACTAATATATAGAATAAATATTAGTAGACATCAATAAAAAAAAGCCATTTTTGTTTTTTTTATTATACTGTTAATCAGGTAGAAGCAAAATTGTTAATTGTTAATTATTCATTGTTAATTACTTTTTATTGTTTAATTTCAAAATTCAGTATTTTATGTATATCTTTTTTATCTTCTAAAGAAACAACTTTGTTAATAACTTTTTCTTCTTTTTTACCCCAGTTTCTATATATTGTTGCATATACTTTTGTTCTGGTACTTGCTCTATTTCTATTCGATGAATAATATTTTGCTTTGATTACATACTTACCACTAACAGCTTTTTTTAGTATATACATTTCAGGGCCATATCCTTGTGTAACATCTTTCGTTAAATTTCCTCCTATTTTTGTTTTCGGATTTTTATAGAAACATTCTTCGCCATTAGGTTCAATTACATGTAAATCAATATCTGTATTATCTGTATTCCACATTATTGTAATAATTAAATCTGCCGAAGCAATATTAAATTCTTTTGACAACGATTCGTATCTTGATTTTATATAATCAGGAAAAGATGTGGTATATTTATTATTAGTTATTTGAGCTAATAGGCGTAAATAGTCGATGCCAATAATTGCTTGAAAATCGCCAAATCTACTATCCCACTTTGTCGAAATTGCAATTTCGAAATATATTACGGCTAAATCAATTTTATTCATTTTGATTAATGATTGAGCAATAGCATGGTATGTTTGAGGTTCGTAAGGTCTTGATTTTATTACTCTTTTAAACAAAAAGTAGGCTTGTTCGTATAAATCCCATTCTATTGCCGAAAAAGCAACATCACGAGCCATAACTCCATTGCCCGGATTTTTTTCAATTAATGAACTAAGGAATTTTAATGCATCATTATTGCCAAATTCTTTTTTCCTACGCATTGATTCTTCAGTAATTATATCATAATCAATTTTTGATTTTTTTAGCTCTTCAATAATTTTATTAGAAATACCGTCCTGTGTTTTTTGTTTACAATATAGACCTTTCGATTTAACAATAAAACTACTTTTTGGTGTTTTTTCGAGAATCGTTTCTAAGGATACGTGCATTTTAAAGTCAAGTCCTTCAGTTGTTGTAAGCTTTTTAAGCCAATTCATAAAAGTTGCTTTTGCATTGCCAAGTAAATTACCTATATTTTTTAGAACATTGCTAATAATGCTATTTACATTATTTGATTTAATAACAAATAAATCTTCATTTTTTCTAATATTATATTGTTTGTAATCTTCTTCGGTTTCAAGCATTAGCAAAGAACAAGTTTTGCCCGGAATCTGAAAATATGAAGCATATGAAACAGAATATTTTTCGGTCAAATAATCAAACTCTTCAAGTTGATTAGTAGCAATTTGACCATATGTTCTTTTTGCAAGATTTGTTTTAATTATTTGTTTAAAATTTGTAACAATTGTTTTGTTTTCATCTCCATTTGAAATATTTAAAGTCAATTTTGCTTTTTGAGGTATTCCTCTTCCTGCAAACAAAATATTTTGTCCATTATATATATAGTTGGGTCTACCTGCTATTAAAATATCTGTTCCATTGTCAAATTTTATTGAATTTATTTTCCAAGCTGCTGTATTGAAAGCTGTACTTGCTATTTTTATTTCGTCTTCCGATACAAGTGAGAAAATAGCACCTCCCGTTTTTCTTGTTAAATATTCGAGTGTGCTGCTACTGGTTCCTGACATTCCTGTATTATAGGCAAATATTCTATCTTTATTCTTTTTCAGAAATGTATGAATATCATCTTCACCCCAAGTTGATGCTCCGTCACTCAATAAAAATATGTTTTTTGAAACTGAATTAGTCCATTTGGAATTTGTAGCCTTATCTAATGCAAAAGCAAGATCGGTAGCTCCTTCTAATGATAAATTATTAGCAAACTTTAAAAATTCCTCAATATTATTATCCGTATTTTCAACAAATTCATTTTTCCACCAAAACGATTCAATATTAAAAAATAAAACTGAGAATTTTTTAATGGTATTTTTGTTATTTTTCAGAATTGCTTTTGCCATTTGTAACCATATATTAAACTTATCAGGATTTGAACTTAATGAAACATCTAACATAAGAACAGCATTTTGGGGCAATTTAAGAGATTTGCTATTAGGTAGATTTGCTTTGAATATTGCAGCAAAATATTCTTCTTTGGTATTCTTATCCGAAGTAATAAGAATATTTTTAGTATTTGTGTATCTAATCGAAATATTTTGAACTTCAGGATTTTCAATATGTATTATTTTTTTGTTTTTTGCTTTTTTTAAATCCAACTTGGGTTCAGTTTCTATATTGCTACCTTTGATGTTGCTAATATTTAAATCTACAATTGTAGGACTTTTAGTTTCGGGTATTGATAGATTAAATATTTTATCTTTATCCAAATTTGTCAAATTTACATCATATCCTATAACTATTCTGTGTAGTTTTTTTGCTTGTAAAGGAAAAACTCTACAATTAAATACATCGGCACCAGCCCATTCCATTAATGCTGGGTCTATTTGTCGGCGAACAGTTTGCGAGTATGCAAATGCAGCTTTTTCTTTAGGCACAACCCTTGCTTGTTTTGGACTTGTCCAGCTACTATCACGCATTTGCATTATTTGCTTGCTCGAAAATTTCACAGAATCCATAGTTTGATAATTTGTAAAACGAGGACTTTGTTGATTATTTGAATCAAGATAAACAGTTTGTCCGAAAGCAAGAAAATATGGACTTGCACCAGTTGGTAATCTTAGTTTAAAAGTTCCTTCGAGTTGCCAATCCCTATCATTATAAAAATAATAATCAATCAAAACTCTTGCTCTGAAACCATCAACTTTTACAGCTATTTGTGTTCCTTTAAGTTCCAACTGTTCTTTATCGCCTATAAAAAGTGTTGCTTTATTGACAGTTTTTTGAGTTCTTTTCCATGTTTTAGATTTTTTGGTTTTTTCTGGCTCTTGTTCTTCTGCACTTCCAACATCTTCTTTCATATTTTCGTCTGCAAAAGCTGCTTTATTCTCGCTCATTTGTTGACCACATGAAACTAAAAAAGAAAGGATTAATACATATATTATTATATTTTTCATAATTAATTCTAATTTAGGAACTTAAAACTGTTTGATAATTAAACTATTAAATCATTTTTATTAATATTTCAA
>JAOZVK010000665.1 GCA_029938185.1 Bacteroidales bacterium
TGGCAGAGTTTTATGGAAAGGAAAAAAAAGATTTGATGCAAAAATATTTTGGAGTGTGGTTTGTTATAATATCAGAGTGTTAACTGGTCATATTTTAGAAACTTTGGGTAAACCATTTATCCACTTGCCACCTGTGTCTATAAGTCTTTTGTCCCTCGCTTTTATACATTCAACCATTGAAAGAACTGCCAAATCGACAATATACGGTGAGCAAAAGTCATTATATTCTTTTAGTTGCACAGCCGCAATAAGTAGGACATCTCTCTTAGTGTCAATTACTTCCATAGTAACATTTTCTTTCAATCTTGCGGAAGGCTCTCTTCTTGTAGGTGGACGTTTTAGCTTTAATTCTCTATTATCTACAAATAATCCTTTTAGCTCAACACGTTTACCAGACAGATGAAGATAATCAGGGTAACTTTCTCTTTCACCTAATATACCAGGTGCTTTACTCAAACCAATGTTGGAAAGTTTTGTTTTGTTATCTTCATTTGTGCTAAAAGCTCAATTTGAGGTAAGATACCGTCAATTAAGGTGTTAACTATAACTGCTATTTGACTTGGCTCAAAACCAAGCAAGGCTTTGTCTGGAAGAGATAGCCAATCAATTTTCATTCCTATTAATGGATTTAAAGTTCGACTTAATTCGTCTAACTCTATCTGTGTAATTTCTTCGTAATTAGTTTGCATATTTTTCATTAATTGTTTTCATTATATTTTTTCCTTGAAAATAATTGCCCCACGAGACTTCGGCTAATGTTTCAAGTTTCTTATTAATCTTCAATCGTTCATCAATAGGAGGAACAATAACCCTTATATCTGCAATTAATTCAGCACTTACTCTTGGGCGTGTTCCACCACTTCCCGTGGGCATATTTCTTAAAAAGTCAATAGATTTCATATAAGCCCACCAAAAATAGTTACACTTATCATGTGGTGAAATTTTAACAAATTCTGAGTTAGTCAAATATTTAGTATTAGCACTTTTTTCTATCCATTTACCTAATGGAGTTATACACGCATTGCCTAAATATGCTCGCATAGTTCCAAACAAAAGAGTGTGTTCATTTACGTAAGAATATTTCCCTTTTGAAGTAGACAAAGTCTCTTCAAGATTAAAAGTTAATAAATCTCCTTTGGGAATATGTTTATATTCTATGGGTAAAAAATCAGAATGTTTTGCATCTATTTTTCTACCATTCACTTTTTTAATATTTACAAATTCTCCAAGAGAAAGTAAATCATTATTATCAAGATTTTTATATTTGTATGGGTCCCATATCCCTGATTGATAATTATCTGATGAGACAATTGATATAAATGTAAATCCGTTTTTCATAATTGCCTAATTTATTTCCAACATCTTTTTTACTTCTTGTTTTTCTAATATCGCCTGTAAGTCATTATTAGCATTAATTGAATTTCCGATTGATGAAATATTGCAAAATAAAGTGTTTGATTTATTCTGTTTATTTTTTTTATCTTTCTTTTTCAATACTAAAATATCTGCTCTTGTTGTCGTGTTTGCAGTTTCTTGAAATACTCCCTCAGGTAAAACCATAATAGCATTAATAAACCAATCGCTTTCAACTGTTTTTCTTAATTCAACATACTCATTATTTGAAATAATTGAATGAGGCAATAAACATACTAATTTTCCTTCTTCTTTTAGTAAATCTTGTGCCAAATCAAGAAATAGTGCATCGCTGTTTTTAAATCCTAATTTTAGAAGTTTACTTTTAGGATTAAAATTTTCAATTGTCAATGAAAATGGGGGGTTTGCAAGAATGTAATCTACCTTTCCTCTATATTTTGCAATGATTTTATTGTTTGAGTATATGTTTTCATTAAAAAAAGATAGCTTGTGGTTTGATTGTTTTTTGATTTTTAATAGTAATTCAGTTAAAGTAACTAAATAATTATCCACATCATTTCCTATCAGATGACAAGAAGTATTGCCCCACTTTTTCAAAGCTTCTAAAAGGAATGTTCCGCCTCCGCAAGTAGGGTCAATTATTATTGCATCTGATTTTATAGGTAGCATGCTAACCATAGACTGTGCAATACTTCGTGGCGTGAAGAATTTGCCTGTATTATCTCTAAATCGTTTTGAATGAAAGTATTGATAAAAAACAGAAAGCTCTGAACCTTGTTCTTCTAACGATATAATTTTTTTAAGTATTTGTTCTACCTTAGATTTGCTTCCATTACAATTAATAGAATTAGCTTTTTCTCCTATTTTTTTAAGTCTTTCACTCTTTTCTATGTTGTGATATTTGATGTATTCAGATGCAATAAGAGTAAATACATCATCTCCTTCAATTCCCAGTTCCCTAAACTGGCTTTCTATAATTTTAAATTTTTCTTTCATCTTTTTGTGTCATATTTTGTATTAGACATATCGAAAATGTGCAGGTGGCGGTGGTTTTGTGGTTTTTTTTTGAGTGCGAGGCACGAAAAAAAACCACAAAACCACTGACACCCAGCACAATGATATGCTTTTTTTTTTTAATTTATTTTCTTTCAGTTACTTGGTTCAAATGATTTCCATTTACTTATATCCGTTGCTGAGTTTATTTCTGTATCACTGTATTTCCAAATTATGTCATTTCCACGATTATCTGGAACAATGACACCACCGATTAATACTTTCTCCGTTTTCGTATTTTCTTTAATATAATTGATTAGTTCTACTTTACGAACTTAAAAGATATTGAAAATAAAATGTTTAGCATTCT
>JAOZVK010000205.1 GCA_029938185.1 Bacteroidales bacterium
AATGATTTAATAGTTTAATTATCAAATAGTTTTAAGTTCGTAAAGTAGAATTAAGCGTAAGCAAAATTGTTAATTATCCATTGTTCATTGTTAATTACTTATTTCTCTCAGGCTTCTATTTGGGATAGTCTTGAACATAAATACCCTATGCGACACTATTACCGTAGGTACTGGTAGACCAAAAGTTGCCAATCTCTATCTCGTTCACTGAAATCAATAATGATCTCGTTACAAATTTTCGCAACTTTTATGGTCTGCAATATGTTGATATGATTTTTCATATCGGTAACTGCTTGGTGGCGGTGGTTTGGGCTATTTTTGTGGGTGCTTCGCACCCACAAGATAGCCCAAACTACTGACAATCAAGCAAATGATATGTGTATTAATTTTAATTTTCTTTCAATTCTGGAAAATTTGACCGAACCATTCCTGCATACTTGGATATTTTTCTTGTTGCATTAAAAAAATGACATTTTGCATCTGCTATTTTGTTTTCTAATTCTTCAATAGAGCAATTAGGAAAAAGTTGTTCAACTATATTTACCTGTTCAGTATTTTCTTTATCAAACTGTATTTCAGAAATAAACAGACTTTCTTTTATAGTTCTCAAATATTCTCTTCTGTCTCTATTAAGTTTATCTCTATCCAACCCAAATATTTTTATGCTTTTCAATGCCCTTGTTTTATTGCTTGGATTAAGATTTGATTTTGGTTTTGGAATTTCAGCTTTGAAACAAATGAAATTTTCAGGGTCTTCTTCAATTGGGTTAATCAATGTATGCTTTTCATTTGAAATAGTATTTGTATCTTGATGGCTTTTAACTCTTGTGTTTTCATCTAAAACAGGAAATTCATTTCCTTTATATTCTTGGTTACATCTTTGGCAAGAAAACATTAAATTATACCAATCATATACAAACCAATAATATGCAGGATATTTTAACTTCCTGTCTGATTTATAGGTAGCCTTGGGTCTAAAATGTTCAACATCACCGTAACCATTTGCATTGAACACCGCTTCGCAAAAACAACATTTTTCATTTTGCTCTGCAATTAGTTGATTTTTAACAGTTTTGTCACCATAAATCAGATTATCGAAAGGGAATTTTTTCACATCTCTATTTTTTTTTGATACATTTGATGTAAAATCATCAGTTGAACTTTCGAAAAGTAGTTTTAGTTTAGAAGTTTCAATAGCTCCTTTATCACTAAGAATTGCCGGGATACTGTCGCTTTTGTCAATTTTTATCATTTATTTTGATTTTTAGCAATTTTTTGTGCAAATTGTCTTAACAGAGCAAAACCCTCAATCTCATTTTGAGTATTACCAACTGGCAAACTATTCTCAAAATTATTGAGTTCTTTTAGTTCGATTTGTTCTGTTTTTGTTAGAGTGTCTTTTCTTAAAAATTTTTCCCGTTTTTGTAATTTTTGTTGTGTTTCTAATGAATAGACATCACGCATACCAAACAAATCACTCATTAATATTTGGTCAATACGCCAATTCCTAATATCAATTATGTTTTGTTGAACTTCCACAGATTTGCCATTGTATTTTAGTAAAATAATATTGGCATTTTCTAATGCCTGAACTATCAATGGACTATGTGCTGTTACAATAAATTGTGTCTTAGTAAATGTTTCGGATAAAAATTTAATAACCTTATTTTGTAATGCAGGGTGAATATGCAAATCTATTTCATCAATTATGCATATTGCCGGTTCTGATAATGGATTTTTACTTTCGGAATATTTTTCTAACATCCCTTTAACAAAATCAATTACCCACGATAATAAAGTTTTGTATCCCAAACTTAACTCGTGAAGATTTACCCAACCGTATTGTGTTTCAAAAAGAACTTTTGGGGTTTCATTTATTATATCAATTTTAATATCAAAAATTTCATCTTTTAATAATGTTTTTATTATTGAAATTACTTTTTGATGATAAGTTTTGTATTTCTTATTCTTCTCGTCTTTTTTTGCTTTATATTCCGATTGAATAATCCACTCTTCTGTATTCATTAGAGGGGCATTATCATCAAATATAGTTTGAGCTGAAAAATTATTTTCAACAGAAATACCTTTTGTGCTTATATGGCGTGAAGCACCATAAACAAAAAGTAAAAATGATTTACTATATGTTTCTTCAATTTTCCTTTGTTCTTCATTGTCCAGTTGCTTGTTTTTAAAACTATAATGTAAATCTCTATTTGTTGTAAATACATCTAAATGTAAGGTATCTGTTTGGGTTGAATTGGATTTATTATATTCAAATTCAATATCTATTTGTGGCATTTTTGACTTAAATCTTTCAAAAGTCCTGAAATCAATTCGCCAAATCCAATCAATATTGCCCCAAGGTCGGATTAAAGGTAACGATAGAGCTTTTAATATTGAAGTTTTACCAATACCGTTATCTCCTATAATCACATTCCATAAATAGGGTTTATTATTCTTGTCAGTAAAATTAATTGTCTGTTTTTTACCAAAAGTTCGTAAGTTTTCAATACTAAGATTTCGTAAATATATAGAACTGGTTCCCGTTTTATCAACCTCTATTAATGCTCCCTTTTCAATATATTTTAAATACTCTTTATTAGCATGGTCATGAGCAATTTGTATTGACATTTTTCCCTTAAATATATCCTCTTCTTTAATATTTAATATGTCATTAATTTTCTTCTTTAAATCAGAGGTTTTCATTGAAATTTGCCTCTGTGCCTGCAAAATTGCATAATCAAATATCATAGATAAAATCCTATTGAGTATGCTTAATTCATTTTCTGTTAAATAGTTTTTTGTAACAAAAATATCTGATTTTTTAATTTTTCCTTTTGGATAATCTTTCCATGCGACTAATCCCATGTTTGGCATTAAAGCATTTGCTCTTTCAATTATTAATTCTGTTGCATTTTTTCTTGTTGTAGCCCAAATAAATTTATTATGCATTATATTTAAAGCTCTCGCAGATTTTGGACTTGGTTCGTAATCTATTAAGCATGAATATAAATCAGCAATTTTTTGATGAAACATTTTTTCAGAAGAAATAATATTCCGAATTCTTTTTATTAATTCTTTGAAATAATCCGCTTCTAAAACTTTCTCATTTTTATTTCTCAAGTTTTTTAAATTACTTGTAATCCATTTTCTGAATTCTATGGCATCGTTAGAGTTTATTTTGTATCCAATTGAAATTATGATTTCTAAATTATAATAAGTTTCTTTCCTGCCAATTCCTTGTAAATAAGTCATCCGATTTTTTGAAACTTTATTTTTGTCTAATTCCTTATTACTAAAAACATTATTGATATGCTTGATAATATTATTAATATCAACATTATACAATTCAGCAATCATTTTAACGGTAAGCCAAATGTCTTTCCCTTCTAAAATTAATTTAATTGTCTTATTGCTTTTTATATTTTTATATTCAATTTCTTTTTTATCCATTTTTGCAAGATTATGTTTTTACAAAATTAGTATATTTATCTGAATTGTTATGTTTTAGTTGCACATATTGTTATATTATTGCGACCGTGAAAGTTGCGAACTTAGCATTTTTTTGTGACATTTGCAAGTGGATTTGATAAATTTCCCCAATTTTGTTTAACTGAGATGCTTACACATAAGTAGGTCGATATATAAAAACGATACTTTTATTTTTTATATTATACTGTTTATCAAGCGTAAGCAAAATTGTTCATTGTCCATTATTCATTGTTACTTACTTAATGCATAATTAACTGTAATTTAAAAATACGTTTTTATGTAAAATTAGATAAAAAATTTTGTATTGGTGCTTATATACTATAAACGGTTATAATTTCAACATTGAAAAACTGTTATCAATTATTAATCAAAGTATTGTACCATTTAATGTATATTGTGGTTTTCCGCTTATCAATATTCATCAGCATGTTTGCAGAGAAAACCATAACTTCGACCTCTGTTCGCTCAGGCTTCTATTTGGGATAGTCTTGAACGTAAATACCCTATGAGACACTATTACCTTAATCACTGGAAGACCAAAAGTTGCCATCACTATCTCGTTCACTGAAATCAATTATGATCTCGTTACAAATTTTCGCAACTTTTATGTTCTGCAAAATGATAAGTGCTTTATTCTCACTTTATTACTACAATTATTTAGAGTATTTCTAACTTGTCAATTCTGTTAAAATGCTTTTCATTTAGCGTTGCAATTGGCATATTATTATCTAATGCTGTTGCACCGATTAAAATATCCCGAAACTCAATTAATTTATTATCATCTCGTAAATTCCGAAAAATTTTGCTTGATAATTTGGCACTTGATAAATCAAAATCAATTATATCAATATTATTGCAAACGGATTTAATATCATTTCGTTTACTGTCCGTTGTTGCTCCGTTGTATAATTCAAATATTGATATTACAGAAATATACAATTCATATTTTTGAAATAATTTTATAAATTGACTTTTTGCTTTGTTTTTTTTTCGCAAATAATCAATTACTATTGAAGTATCTATTAAAATTCTGTTATTTTCCATTGATTTATAAGTTTTTGACTTTCTAAAATTGGTTCAATATCATTATCATTCCAAACTCCGACTGATAATAATTGTTCTAATTGTTTGTTTTTACTGTTTTCTTGTTTGTATTTGAATTTACTAACAGGTAAAATAATAACTTCTACCGAGGTATGTTTAAAATAGTTAGGCAAATCTATTATTATCCTGTTGTTTTTTACTGTATAAATATTCCTTAATGCTTCCATGAAATTAATTTTAATATTTGAAAATAATACTATTTATAAATTGCTAATTTTTGATACAACGAACAGGATTTCCTATATTAATTTTTGTAGATTTTAATTTACTCCCTGCAACTTGTTTCCCACCCAAATAATTTATTAAAATATTCCATTCAGTATCATTTGGTAAATGCAACCGTCAGGACAAACATTATTTGCAGTTTTCCAATTATAAAATCTACCATAAATATTACAATTAGGGCACCAACTTCCTGTGTTTGTTGCATAATTCAAATTTTCTGCCATCCAAATTTTAGCTCCTATTTTTACAGTTTTATAGATTTTTCCATCTCTATCGTCTGTAAATGTATTATTGCTATTTTCATTGAATTCTTTTGTAGGTTTCCATGTTTGATTGTTTTTATATTTTATCATAAAAATATCACAAGGTCTCGAAATATTTAATGTAGTACCATTTAAATTATTATAGTCCTTATATTTAAAAATTTCATCAACAGAAATATCAATTACGTTACACTTTGTTTCGCTTCTGTCCATTTTGTAAATTATATCATAATTTTGGGCATAATTTACAAAGAATATTAAAATTAAAATCGACGTTGTTATTATTTTTTCATTATTAGATTATTTTATTGATTTATAGATTATTAGTATTGTTTTATAGTTGCACTTATTGTTATTTATTGTGGCCGTGAAAGTAGCGTATTTAGCATTTTTTTGTGACATTTGCAAGTGGATTTGATAAATTCATCCAATTTTTTTTAACTGATATGCTTACACATAATGCATTATTAACTGTAATTAAAAAATACGTTTTATGCAAAATTAGATAAAAAATTTTGTATTGGGGCTTATATACTATAAACGGTTATAATTTTAACATTGAAAAACTGTTATAAATTATTAATCAAAGTATTGTACCATTTAATGTATATTGTGGTTTTTCGCTTATCAATATTCATCAGCACGTTTGCAGAGAAAATCATAACTTCGACCTCTGTTCGCTCAGGCTTCTATTTGGGATAGTCTTGAACGTAAATACCCTATGAGACACTATTACCTTAATCACTGGAAGACCAAAAGTTGCCATCACTATCTCGTTCACTAAAATCAATAATGATCTCGTTACAAATTTTCGCAACTTTTATGGTCTGCAATATGTTAACTGCTTTTTTTTTATTCAGCAAACATACTTCTTTGAATAATACTATTAGTTCTTTTTTTAAAATGTAAAGGTTTTTTATTTATCGTTTCTATATCTTTGTGTGATTTTAAAAATCCGGTTACTTTTCTTGTAGTCCAGTCAATATTTGTTTTTTTAATAATTTCTTTGGATGAGAAAATACCATAACTCAATGTTACAAGTATCTTCTCTTCAATATCTTCTGTCTTCCTGTTAAATTGTTTTTGTTTTTCAATAACTTTTTTGGCTTCTTCTATAATTATTTCTCCTTTGAGGTTTACAGGAATTGCTCCTTTTGATATTAATTGAGCATTCGCATTTTTTTCGTTGTTTTCAGGTAAGCGAATAAATATTTTTCTGCCTTTTTTTAATCCGTCACTAACTCCTGACCATGTTCCTCCTTTATTTTCGGACTGTGCAACATATATTTCTTTTGCAAAACCATATATAATCGGATTTCGTGCCATTGCCAAGCCAACTGACCATGTGGCTTTGGGGTGAAAAGTGCTTACTACTAAAACGTCTCCTTCCGCTATTTGTTTGTAATATTTTTTTATGCCTGATTTAAAAGTTAATATACCTTGCGGTAATACAATTATGCTTTGTCCTTTATATTTTAATGAACTGTCAAGTGCTTGTTTGTCAACTCCTTTTGCAAAGCCACTTACAACAACTTTATATTGTTTTGTCGCTTCTTGTGCTACATTATTTGTAAAAGTTAAAGAAATATCATCTGCTTTACGACTACCAACTATCGCAATTGAATTTTCATGCATAATTTGTTTGTTTCCTTTGACATACAAAACAGGTGGCGAATACCTTGTTTTTAAATTATGCTTTAATATTTTTGAATATTCAGGCGAATTTATAGGGATAATTTCAAAACCTTGCGACAGTATGTCTTCGGCAAGAAATGAATTATTTGGCAAGTCTTTTTTTGCTTCTGTTAATTGATAGATTTCTTTTTCCGATAATTCAAAGTTATCTTTCCATTTCTTAGTATCAAGGTTAAAAAAAGTTTCTAAACTTATTTTATTATCATGCACAATACTTATTATTAAACGATTAATGCGTTCTGTTTTCCATCTTGGAAGATGTGCAATTGTTATCCAATATGGTATTTCTGTGTGTTGTTTCATAAATCTCCTCCTACTGTTTTAGCAATTATAAGTGGTGCTATTTTTTTTGCACCAAGTCTTGACAAATGTTTACCTATTTCTTTTATTGTTGCTCCACTATCAAAAATATCGTCAATTAACAAAATGTTTTTCCCAGTTATTTCTTCCTGTGGTTCATAAATAAAAACATCTTTTATATTGTCAGTTTTTAATATGTTTGTTTGAAATATTTTTTGTTCTTTTGTTGTTCTTTGCTTTTTTAAGTTATATGAAATTTTAATTTTTAATGTTTTCGCTATTTTTTCAGCAAAATTTTTCACTAAATTACCTGAACTTGTCGGTGGGACAAAGATAAGTAAATCAAATCGTTCTTTTGCAAAGTTTTTATAAAATGCTTTTAGTGTCAAACGAAGTATCCAGTCTGGAAAATCTCCACCATTTTCATATTTGCATCTGTGTAAAGCATTTCCAATATTTGAAACACCATAATATGAAGCTGCAACTCCGTTAATTAAATTTGTTCTTGTGTTTTCAACTTTAAGAATAGGAAAATAATTTTCTCTAAAATCTTCTATTTTTTGTTTCCATTCATTAGAAACAATTACTTGAATGTGTTTATTTGTATCATTATCGCATTTATTACAGTTGTTTCCGTATGTGTCACCAAGGAAGGCACACAAAAATTTCATTCTACAATCTGACGTATTGATATAGTTTTGCATTTCATTGAACTCTGCTAATTTAGAGTTACGTAGATTTTCAAAAGGTTTTGTATCTAATTTAGGTGCATCAAATTGATATTCATAATTCCTACCTGATTTAACTACAATATTTTGGTCTATTAAATCTGCAAGAATTACTTTTGCTTGTGTTTGTTTTAGATTTGTTTTTTTTATAATTCCATGTAAACTCAAAAGTTCACTTTTAATTGCATTTATAACTCTATCATATTTTTTTATTGATGGTCTCCCCCCTTCTATAAACGATTTTGGTAAAGTATCATCGCTATCAGGATTGTAAAATAAAATTAAATAAGCTGGTTTTCCGTCTCTGCCTGCTCTTCCTATTTCCTGATAATAATGAATTGGTGATTGTGGTGTTTGAGTATGAACTACAAAACGAATATCTGGTTTGTCAATTCCCATTCCCAAAGCATTAGTCGAGACAACACATTTATACTTATTGTTTATTAATCCTTGTTCTATTTCTTGTTTTGTATCTGTATCAATAGCTGAATTATAATGGACTGAATTGATTTTTAAGAACTCAAACCATTTAGCATAAATTTCTGTTGTTACTCTTGTTCCTGTATAAATTAGACCTGTTCCTTTAATTTTTGGCAAATTCTTACCTAACCATATCATTTTTTCATCTTCTGATTTCACTTTGATTACAAATAAATGAAAATTAGGACGCATTAGATTTCCTCTAATTGAAGTGATATTTTTTCCAATTTGTTTTTTTATGTCTTCTTCTACTCGTATAGTTGCTGTTGCAGTAGTTGCGAGGACAGGAAAATTTAAAGGAAGTAAATTAACGAGGTTTATAATTTTTCTATAAGAAGGAATAAAATCATGTCCCCATGTAGAAATACAATGTGCTTCATCTACAACAATCATAGAAATATCCAACTTTTGAGCATTTTTTAACCATTGTGCATTTTCCATTCGTGCAGGATGAATGTATATAATTTTAATTTTATTATCTAATGCTTGCTCAACTATTTCATCGTTTTTGGCTTTATCATGTTGTGAACTAATATATTCCGCAGAAATACCTAATTGTTTTAATTTGTTTACTTGGTCTCGCATTAAAGCAATTAATGGTGAAAAAATAATTGTTATTCCTGAAAATTGCGTTGCAGGAAATTGGTAGCATAAAGATTTTCCAAAACCTGTTTTCTCAATCAAAAGGACACGTTCTCCTCGAAATAATTTTTCTATCGTTTCCCATTGTTCTTCATAAAAAGAATTTAATTTAAAAACAGTTTTTAATTTTCTTTCTGCGTTTATCTTATTCATTTTTTTTATTTTTAATTGCAGTTAATGTTATTTATTGCGACCGTGAAAGTTGTGAAGTTAGCGTTTTTTTGTGACATTTGCAAGTGGATTTGATAAATTCTTCCATTTTTTTAACTGAGACGCACGCACATGATGCATAATTAACTGTAGTTAAAAAAATAAGTTTTATGCAAAATAGCTAAGAACTTTTGTATGGGTGCTTATATACTCTATCATCAAGTTTTTTTTTAGTGTTAAAAATCAGCATCAGAACTCACAAAAAGCGTCAAATTGAACAAAAACAATGGCAAATTAAAGTGAA
>JAOZVK010000666.1 GCA_029938185.1 Bacteroidales bacterium
AATTTTTTCTGTTTTTTAAACTGTTAGCTAAAAAACATTAAAAATGAAACTTGCCTAAAATTTACATATTTTTATTTTCCATAAATATCATCAAATGTTAAAAAAAATGTCAAATTCAATCTTAAATTTTTCTAATATCTTAATAAGTAATTAACAATGAACAATGGATAATTAACAATTTTGCTTACGCTTGATAAACAGCATAATAAAAAAACAAAAGTGTTGTTTTTATATATCGACCTACTTATATTCTTCTCTAAATGTTTTTTTTTGGTGCTAAAATGGATAGTCATTTTAAATTAAACAATCATTTTTTCGATAGGAATAACAAGAATTCCTTGTGCTCCATTTTTTTTTAAATTACCAATAACTTCCCAAAAATCATTTTCATTAACAACTGAGTGTAAAGAACTCCATCCTTTTTCAGCTAATGGTAATATTGTCGGACTTTTAATACCAGGAAGAATTTTTGTAATAATATCAATTTTATCGTTGGGAGAGTTCAACAATATATATTTATTTCTATTAGCCCTTCGTACAGCTCTTACTCTGAACAATAAATCTTCTAAAATTTTTGCTTTCTTTTTCTTTAAAATTTTTTTCCCAACAAGTACAGCCTCCGACTGTCTGATAATATCAACTTCTTTTAAACCATTACTAATCAATGTGCTTCCAGTGCTTACAATATCAAATATTGCATCAGCAGATCCAATTCCTGGTGCTATTTCAACCGAACCGCTTATCTTGTGAATTTTTGCTTTTATATTATTTTCTTTAAGATATTTTTTTAAAATATTAGGATACGAAGTTGCAATTCGTTTATTACTAAAAAATGATAAGTCAATATAATTGCTTTTTTTAGGAACAGCCAATGACATTCTACATTTTGCAAAACCTAATTTTTCAATTACTTTCAACTTTACTCTTTTTTCTAATATTTCATTTTCACCAACAATTCCAATATCTGCAATTCCATTATTTACATACATTGGAATATCATCGTCTCTTAAATATAAAAATTCGATAGGAAAATTTGCTGCAGACGAAATTAATTTTTCACTACCATTTATTACTTTTATTCCTGTTTCTTTAATCAAATTTATTGAAGAATTGTGTAATCTTCCCTTTTTTTGAATTGCAATTTTTAATACACTTTTCATTTGTTACTATTTTGTGTTAATAAATTGGTTCTTTGAACCTTTTTTAAGTATTAAGGAATTTTCTGATAGTCCCTACAAAACAGTGCTGATATGACTATCAATACGTTACAAAACTGGAAAAATTTAATAAAAGTTTCCAATTTAATTGTTTTTTTTGTAATTTTTTTAATTTTCCCACTTGGAATTAAAATCATATTAAATATACCTTTAAGTAGCTTATTTACGGTATGTTTAGTCCTTGATAGCATCTCAAAATCTAAGCAGAATCTACTTTCTGCATATATGCTTGTAAACCCCAAAGCTGTTTTTTTATTTTTAACATAACTCCACAACTCATCTAACTGTATAGAATTAAGTATTAATGAAATACACATAAATAAATGAAACTTTTCTACTTTATTTGCGATACATTCTGTTCATGATAATATTGTTCGAATATCTCTGTCTAATATATCTGCTGTTTCTAAAGAAGTACAAGCGCAAGACTTACTTTTAAAACGTTGACAGGGTTCAACATCATTTTGGGTTTCATTGCTTCCCCATTATATTGCTTCAATTTTTTTGCAAATGTAGTAAAATTTTGCATACCAACACTGTTTTATAGGGACTATCCAATGTATTTAATTGCTTTTGCACTCCAGGGCGTTCTTGCTTATGAATGCTTTTATACATAGGGTGTTGCCCCATGTTAATGCTTATGCTCTTTCAGGTCAAAAAACTTGAAAAATAAAAATTCAAAATACAAAGCATTTTTTTTAACTAAAGAATGCTAAATATCTTATTTTTAGTATCTTTTAAGTTCATAAAGTAGAAATACAAACATGTTAATAATTTCATAAGACCAATTTGTGGAATTATTTTTTTTTAGACATGAATTTTTTGGGATTCATTTTTATTATTTTATTAACTAAAGTTTCGGTTTTGTAAGTGGTTGTATAGTATCGCTTTAAAAAAATGCATTGAAATATGTTAATAGCAGGTAATCAATTAAATATGAGTATTAAAAAAGTTGTACAATTCAGTTAATTGTTCTAACTTAGAGCCAATTAATAACAAGTTTACAAAAACAGTCGAATTATGCAACCGAACAAAGTTAAAAAAAAGAAATCAGAATTTGAAATATTTTCTAATAATCCCAAAAAACTTACAAGTTATTTGATAAAAGTGATGGACAAGTTTAAACTCAAAAGAAATATAGCTATTTTTGATTTTATAAAAACAAAAAGACTTGCTATTTCAAGTATAGTCAGTTTGACTTTTCACTTGATAGAGAAAAGTGTAGCAAACATTTCAAACTTATAAACTTATGTAAGAAATTAGTGCTACCAGTTTTAAGTTAGACGCTTTTTAACCACAAAGTTACACAAAGTTTGACGCAAAGTTTCACAAAGTTTTGCTAATCTTTTCTTTAATTTTATGATTAAAATTACTTGAAAAACAAGACAGTCCAACTTCAGAACTCACAAAAACAGTTCTTTTTTTCAAAAACAATCGCAAGTTAAAAATTAATAAAATTTAACTAAAGTTACTCATAAATAAAAAAATATCGAATATGAAAAATAAGATGTTTCT
>JAOZVK010000667.1 GCA_029938185.1 Bacteroidales bacterium
GCATAATAAAAAAAACAAAAGTGTTGTTTTTATATATCGACCTACTTATAAACCAATTCGTAATTTCCTAAATTAGTCTTTTACACAGCGAAAACCATAAAATGGTGATTTAACTTTCGGGTTTTTTCGATATCTTCGGGTTGCATTAATATATTTTTTGGGATTATTCCATGCACCTCCTCGAATTACCTTATAAACTCCTGTTTTTGGTCCTTTAGGGTTAATTATGGGGCTAATACTATAATAATTTTTTTCATACCAATCATAACACCACTCTGCAACATTTCCTTTTAAGTCATAAATACCTAAATTGTTAGCAAGTTTTCTTCTAATCGGATGAGCTTTTCTTTTAGAATTTTTATAATACCATGATGTTAAAGCAATTGATGAATTATCAATTCTGGCAGCATATTCCCATTCTGCTTCGGTTGGAAGTCTTTTTTTTGCCCAAATTGCATAATCATTAGCATCTTTCCACGACACATTAACTACCGGATAATTGTCTTGGTATCCCCAAGATGGTTTTTTTGGCATTTCTCTACCGGTTTTGTTACAAAATTCACGAAACTGAGCTACAGTAACTTCATTTTTGTCCATATAAAAGCTGAAAACTTTTACTTCATGAATTGGTAAACTTTGAGCACTTCCCATTTCAAAAGTTCCACCTTTTATAAAAGTCATTCCATATTCTATATTTTTAGATAAACCATCAATCATGCTTTCTGCACCTTTGACATATCGTCCTTCGGGATATTGACTAATATATGTTTCAAAAGCCCAAATTTTATTAATATTTAAAGCTTTTTCATATAAATTTTCTTCTTTAAGTTCATCAATTATTTTTTTGGCTTTTTGGTATGATGAACTTTCCGGAAAATTTTTAATAAATTTTTGATATGCAGCAATATTATTGCTTTTTTGAGCCTCGTTGAATGCCTTTTGAGAATCGCTTAATTTGCTATCTTGGTTTAGTTCTTCGATGTTCTTTTTTGCAATACTTGCATACTTTCCTTCTGGATATTGGTTTAAATAATTATTATATGACTCTATTGTTCCTATTTTATTTGCATTTCGATATTCTTTTTCATCATTATCAATCTTTTTTATTTTGGTTTTATTTTCAGCTATTTTAATTTGTTCTTTTATTATTTCATTATATACACTATTTGGATATTTATTAACATATTTTTTATATTCATTCAGATTACCCTTCATTTGTGTATTTTGATAGTCTTTTTTTTCAGCATATGAAGCTTTTGTTGATAGCTTTGGTAATAGTTTAATTTGCATCTCAACAACAATTGCATATTTGCCATTTGGATGTTTTTTTAGATACTCTTTCAAGGCTTCTATAGTTCCAATTGATTGAGCAATTTTATAATCTTCTTCGTCAAGAGCTTCAGTAAATTCAAACTTAACATTCTCGGTTTCCCAAAAACCACTTATGTTAATAGATGATTCTTGTTTTATATTTGTTTGATTTATCCATGCAACTATGTAATAATTACCATTTTTAAGACTTATTTTTTTTGCAATTCCCTTTTTTAATCTGTATATTCTATCGTTGTTTATTTGAATTTCGCAGTTTGTATCAGAACTTATTAGTATATGAGCACTTAAATTGAAATACAGAACAACGGCTAATATTACAGATGCTAAAAATCCTAAAAAAACAAATGCATTAATACCTTTTTTCTTATTATTTTTTTCCTTTTTTTCTTTAAATTCTTTTATATATGCTCTTTTATCCTGTTTTATTTTTACATCAAGAACTTTAAAAAGTGATTTAAAATTTGTATTTGAATGAATTTCTGGTTTAAGCACATTCATGTCATTTATAGTACTTCCAAAACCGTCTAATATTCTTCTTACTTCATTGTACAAATCAATTTCTTTGTATATTGAAGTTGCATATGCTTTGTTTGATAATCTATTGATTGCATTTTCAAGTTTTGTTACTTCATTATCCCAGTGATTTAGATATTCGAGTATACCAAGAGAATCATATATTTTGGCATCTGAAAGAACAATCGGAAATATCCTTTCTTTAAAATTTGGATATTTAGTTATTTCTAATACTTCAGCCATATTTCGTTTTGACTTTAAATATGCATCACTTATTATAAGAATAACATAGTTACCATATCCCATTTTATTCATAAAATCAGATATGCTTTCTTTGTATGCGATATCAAAATCAACAACAACATTATATCCTTTTGCTTTTAAAGATTTATACAAATGTACCAAAACTTTTTTACGTAAAAGTCCAGCTTTTGTATTATCACCTTTTGCATAAGAAATAAATACTTTTGCTATGTTTGAAGTATTAGTCATAAATTTTTGTAATATTATTTTGCACAATGATAATAATAAAATTTTATAAACAGCACATATTTAGCTTTTATTTTGCAAAACATGTTGTATAACATATAAATATTTATATTTTTTGTAGCATCTTGCTTACATTTTGTTTTCTGAAGCTTACTAATATATAGATTTGCTTATAAAAAATTATAATATAGCATAATGTATTATAATATAGTAGATTGATAATATTGTGTAAATTATAATTGATATTTATATAAAATATAAACTTTTATCATATTTATCTACAAATTGTATTCCTATTGTAAGGGACTTTAATATGAAGTATATTTATTTATCAAAAAAGAGGCATTTTTCATAAATTACAAAAAGTAGTTGACACTTTTTTTATTCTTAAAAAC
>JAOZVK010000206.1 GCA_029938185.1 Bacteroidales bacterium
TCAGAACTCACAAAAAACATAAAATTCTAAATTTTAGATTGCAAGTTAAATGTTAATTTTTCACTATCTTTGTAGTCTAAAATATTAAAAAAATGGAAACAAATCTACAAGCAATAATTGGTACAGATAAAAAAAATCCACATTTTACTGTATTTAAAAATCTTAAAGAAAAAACGATTGATGTTTATTTTGGTAGCGCATTATTTAGTGCTGTGGCTGATACACCCAATAATCCCAATTTAAAATTATTAATAGCACAATTATTTAGTACTGGAATAAAGAAAAAGAGTCTCACAGAACATTTTGGTTATTCATATAATGCTATGAAACGTTGGTCTGATGCTTTAAACACTGGCGATCCTGAAATATTAGTAAAAGCTTTATCCGGACAAGGAGCACACAAAAAACTAAATACAGAAATAAAATCATTTGTAACACATAGTTTTAAATATATATATAAAACCAATAAATATACATACAGTAAAGAAATTAGAGAAGATATAAAAGAAGTCTTTAATGTTGAATTAAGTCGTGAGGTCTTACGACCTTTATTTAATGAACTGAAAAAAAAATATTTTCCAACACCAGATGAAAAAAAAAAGTAAAACCTGTTTTTAATTTTCCTATTTTTAAAGTTAAGGTCTTCGACCTATTTATAGTTGCTTACGCATTAGTATAAAAGCAATTTAATCAAGATGTTATGAATAAGTAAATGTCGAAAAACTTTTGTAACAGTACTTACTCATAAGCTTGCTTTAACAAAGCAATCAATTGGCACTATCTGCTGCTCCTGTTCTTTTAGCTTTACCCGAAAATATTGACGAAAATACTATTGTCAATGGGCACAATTTGTCTCCAAAACAAGACAAAGAGCTTCCGATATCATGTAATACGCAATCAGAACAAGCGTGTAATGAATCTATTAAAATAGATAATGACAATAATTCGGGAATAAATAAAACAACAGTAAATGGTTTTTGTTATCATGTTGGTATTCTTATATTTGCCCCCTTGCTGAAAAAGCTTAAAAAAAGTAGCTTGGGTGATTGTTCAAATTTGGTGATTCAATTGTTAGTATCAGTTCTTCTTGGAGCTAAAAATATAGAACAAACAAAATTTTTAAATTTTAAATCATTAAAGATATTACTCGGAAAAAATGTGATTCGTAATCTGAATACACAGAGGCAAAAATTAAAAGAATTTTCTACTGATGAAAATATAGATAAATTACTTAGTTTTAATGCTGAATTAATAAATGTAAACAAAGAAACTGATTTTTACTACGATATCATACAGAGCATTATACCAGATTACGTAAAATATTGAAATCCTGGTGTTCAAAGATAAAAATGGCAGATAAGGTAATTAATACAGATTTTATACACACCAAAGAAGGTTTGCCTGTTTACTTAAACAATGGAGATACTTTCGATGATATGCGAGTTCGTTTCTTTAAAGATGTTAAAAGATTTAGGAAAATAGCAAATATTGACGATAATACAACAATAACTATGTGTATTGACAGAGGTATATTTTCTGCTGAAGTATTTGAGCAAGTTGTAGATACTGACAATCTTCATATTGTAACATGGGAAAAAGGATATAAAAAAGATATGTGGAATTCTGAAAATGAAACAAAAACTGGATATATAATAAAAACCCGAAATAATAAGCAAGATAAAAAACTGATAAGTTATAAATATCAAGAAAACAAATGGAACAAGAATAATAAAATCAGACAGATAAGCACCCATATAAATGTTTTTACCTATTTAGTATAGAGCTTACTTTTTGAAATACCGTTTATTATATATCTTGCGTAAGCAACATTAAATAGGTCGAAGACCTTAATTGTTAGATTACCAGAAAAAAAAGGAACAGCAATGGTGGAGCTATCAATCTTATCGGATGATTTTAAAAGACTTGCGATTGTAATTATCAATTTAATTTTTAATCGTTGGATACAAGAAAATGATTTTAAATATTTGATAAATCATTTTGGATTAGACCAAATTACTTCATATTTATATTCTGACTACAAAGATATACAATATGTGTTTGCAGGATAAACAACATATTAGCGGTGAATATAAATCATTAACAAAAGAGCTTGAAAAAATAAGAAGAAAATTAAAAACCTGTTTACACAAAAAATATGAATTTGATTTAAAATTTGGTGTGTATAAAGATATATCTGGCTTAGCAAAACAACTTACAGATGAACCAACAAAAGAATTAATCGCAGAATTTACAAAAGAACTCTCAAAACCAAAAACTTCAAAAGTAAATAAAAAACTAACAGAAAAACAAAAAGAAAGTTATATAAAAAACTTAAATAGAATTGTAGAATTAAGCAATGAAAATTATGATAAATTTATGGAAAGAAAAAATATTGAAAAAAAAGTATCTAAAAAAGAAGAACTTGCAGAAAGTGATATGAAAAAATTAGATACAAAGCAGAAACAATTTATGGATGTAATAAAAATAACAGCACATAATATGTTTTTACTCACTTTTAAACCTTTTAAAGAAAAATATAATAATTATAGAGATGACCATCTTGTTTTCAGAGAAATAACACGAACAAGCGAGACTATCGAAAATCATAATTCAGAAACAACAGTTAATTTAGTTCCAAAAATGGAAATCTATCCTAAACAAAGAAAAATACTACAAGAGATTTTAACAGAAACAAATGAAAAAGAACTTAGCTTGAATAAAAATTTAATGTCAAAAATAAAGCTAAAAATATCAAAAAAAATTAATTCTTTTTTTGCATTTTTAAATTGAAATTGTTGTTATTTTTGTGAACTTCGAAGTGAGCTTTATTAACTTTTAACTTGCGATTGTTTTTTTAAAAAAGAACTGTTTTTGTGAGTTCTGAGTTTATGCCTAAAGGCATTTAAAGTAATATTTTAGTTATCATAGAAACATTCTATTTTTCACATTCAATATTCGATATTTTTTTTATGAATAACTTTTAGGTAAATTTTATTAACCTTTAACTTGCGATTGTTTTTTTAAAAAAGAACTGTTTTTGTGAGTTCTGGAATTTGTAAAATGGGAATTGCTGCAATTAAAGTAAAGATTAGCAAGATTTTGTGAAACTTTGCGTCAAATTTTGCGTCAAACTTTGTGTAACTTTGCGGTTAAAAAGCGACTAACTTAAAACTGGTAGCCAAAAAAGACATCAATTTTAATTGATAGGCAACTTGTTGATAAATAGTTGTGTTCAACTTCTGACTGGTAGCCCACAATTGCATTCATATTATTTAAGTCCCCTTATAGAAGAGCCAGTTTTTTAAAATATTTTGACCTATACTTCCACTTTTTTCTGGATGAAATTGTGTAGCATAAAAGTTGTTTTTTTTAAGTGCCGAACTAAAAGGTAATATATAATTTGTTTCGGCTGTTGTCTCTTTGCATATTGGTACATAATAACTATGTACAAAATACACATACTGATTATTTAGATTTATTGAAAACAAATTACTTTTAAGATTATTTATTGTGTTCCAGCCAGTATGTGGAATTTTTATAATCTCGTTGTGTTTTACTTGTTGAAATTTCTTTACTTTTTCATCAAATATATTTATACACTCTGTATTTCCCTCCTCTGAATATGAACACATAAGCTGCATACCCAAACATATTCCTAATACTGGTTGTTTCAGATTTTTAATTATAGTATCTAATCCTTTTTCTTTTAAATACTTCATTGTAGTACTAGCTTCACCAACACCTGGAAAAATGACTTTATCGGCATTGTTAATTTCATTTTCGTTGTCAGTTATTATTGTTTCTACACCTAAACGTTGAACTGCAAAATTCAAAGAAGTTATATTACCCGCATTATATTTAATGATAGCTATTTTCATATATTTTTTTAAATTTATGTACTGGTCACATGTTGTTTATTAGTAAGCATATTAAAAAGATGGAGCTAACTTTTAGTTTTTAACTTCTTAGATAAGCACCCATACAAAAGTTTTTACCTATTTAATATAGAGCTTACTTTTTTGAAATACTGTTTATTATATATCTTGCATAAGCAACATTAAATAGGTCGAAGACCTTATAATATTCCCTTTGTTGATGGAAGCTCATTGTTATCTAAATCTTTTTTAACAGCTTTTTTTATTGATTTAGCAAAAGCTTTAAAAATTGCTTCAATTTTGTGATGTTCGTTGTTTCCTTCAGCTTTTATATTCAGGTTACATTTTGCTGAATCGGAAAATGATTTAAAAAAATGAAAAAACATTTCAGTTGGCATATCTCCTATTTTTTCTCTTTTAAAATCTACATTCCATTCTATCCAGTTTCTTCCTCCAAAGTCAAGCGCAACTTGTGCCAAACTATCATCCATAGGTAAGCAATATCCATATCTTTCAATACCTTTTTTGTTTCCCAAAGCTTTATAAAATGCTTCGCCAATAACTATTGCAGTATCTTCAATAGTATGGTGTTCATCGACATGCAAATCTCCTACTACATTTATTTTCAAATTACACATTGAGTGTCTTGCAATTTGCTCAAGCATATGGTCAAAAAAACCAAGACCTGTATTTATTTCAGCAATACCTTTTCCGTCTATATTTAACTCAACATTAATTTGAGTTTCTTTAGTATTTCGTTCGATTTTAACTACGCGGTTTTGTAGTTCTAAAAATTTGTATAACTCATGTAAGTGATTTTTTGAAGTTTCAAATTCAGGAGTATTTTGCTTAAATTTAGTGAATCGTTTTATATCATAATCATATAATTCATTTACAAGTATATTGTTCTCTTTCTCTGTTCCAACTGTTATTCTTACACAATTTTCGCATAAATGCTGTTTGGAGCGGTTTCTAATAATTATTTTTCTTTCTTTAAGATAATAGTATAATTCGTCAGCATTTTTTACTTTTACTAAGAAAAAATTAGCATCAGATGGATATAGTTTTTCTACAAAATCTAAACGTTTAATGTGTGTTTTTATATATTCTTTTTGTTTTTTAATTCTATTTACATGTTCATTCTTAATATGTTCTTCATCAATTTGCTTGTATGCTATTTTTTGTACAATAGAATTTATATTGTAAGGATATTTTACATTATTGAGAATTTCAATAATTTGATTATTGGCAATAGCCATACCTAAACGAAGCCCAGCCATACCCCAAGCTTTTGAAAATGTTTGTAAAATTACAATGTTCTCATATTGCTTAATTAGATTTATCATACTTTCTTTTTCTGAAAAATCTATATAAGCTTCATCTATAATTATTAAACCCTCAAATTTATCAAGTATTTTTATAATATCATCTTTGTCAAAACTATTAGCTGTTGGATTGTTTGGTGAGCAAATAATCATTAATTTTGTGTACTTATCAACAGACTTAATCATTTGATTGATATCAAGTTGAAAGTTTTTTTTAAGTGATACCATCTTTAATTCCACATTATTTATATCAGCACAAACCTGGTACATTCCATAACTTGGGTTTATTGATATGATATTGTCTTGCCTAACTTCACAAAATGCTCTTATCAATAAATCAATAGCTTCATCGCTTCCATTTCCCAAAAAAATATTCTTTTTGTTAATGTTCTTTAATTTTGCAATCTTTTCTTTTAGTGCATTCTGCAAAGGATCAGGATATCTATTGTATATTGATCTAAATGGATTTTCATTAGCATCTAAAAAAATAGCATTTTGTCCGTTGTATTCATTTCTTGCTGAAGAGTATGGTTTGAGTTCAGCTATATTTTTTCTTAATAGTTTTTTTATCATGTATTTGAAATTAAATACTTTTAGAAATATTCGACTCTAAGAGTCTAAATTTTTTAATCTTAAACTAACAGCATTTTTATGAGCATGTAAATGCTCTGCTTCTGCCATGATTTCAATAATATTACCAATATTATGTATACCTTTTTTGCTTATTCTCTGGAAACTTATTTTTTTCATAAAATCACTAATATTTAAACCACTAAATGCTTTAGCATAACCATTTGTAGGTAATGTGTGATTTGTACCCGAAGCATAATCTCCTGCACTTTCGGGAGTATAATTGCCAAGGAATACTGAACCTGCATTTATGATATTTTCTTCGTAAAATTTTTCGTGTTTACTCGAAATAATTAAGTGTTCAGGAGCATATTCATTTATTAAATCAATAAGTTCTTCTTTGTTTTGCATTAAAATAATTTTACTATTTTCCAATGATTTTTTAGCAATTTCTTTTCTTGGCAATTCATTTAATTGTTTTTTTAATTCGGTTTCAACCAACTCTATTAAACTATTGTTGGTAGTGGCTAATATTACTTGACTGTCATAACCATGCTCGGCTTGTGATAATAAATCGGCAGCAACAAATTCTGGAATAGCATACTCGTCTGCAATTATTGCAACTTCGGATGGTCCTGCTGGCATGTCAATTGCAACACCATGAGTACTAACAATTTGTTTTGCAGTAGTAACATAACGGTTTCCAGGACCAAATATTTTATCAACACTTGGTACTGTTTCAGTTCCGTATGCCATAGCTCCAATTGCTTGAATTCCACCAATTTTATAAAATTCCTTCAAACCTACTAAATTTGCAGTATAAAGTATTGCAGGAGCCAATTTTCCATTTATAGAGGGTGGTGTACATAAAATTATTTTTGAACAACCAACAATTGTTGCTGGAATTCCAAGCATAAGTATAGTAGAAAATAAAGGAGCTGTTCCTCCTGGAATATACAAGCCTACTTTTTCAATTGCCATATCTTTGCTCCAACAGTGTACACCAGGCATTGTCTCAATTTTAATATTTTCAGTTTTTTGAGACTCATGAAATTTTTTAATATTTAAAGATGCTTTTTTTATAGCTTTTTTTAAATTAGTATCTGTGTTTTTTATACCTTCATTGATTTCTTCCTCTGTAACTCTAAAGGTTTGTATATCAAGATTATCAAATTTATGAGAAAATTTTCTTACAGCTTTGTCTCCTCCATTTTTTACTTCATCTAATACCTGTGTTACTGTTAGGTTTAAAACTGAACTATCAATTTCTGGTCTTTTTAATATAAATTTCCATTCACCTTTTTGAGGGTATTTTATAATCTGCATAATATATTAGTATTTTTTAAATTATAAGGTTTTTGACCTATTTGATGTTGTTTATGCATTCTGTTAACAATATGTAATTTAGTAGACTATAAGGCAAATCGCAAACAATAATTAACCATTTTATCTAAATAATATTAAAGAAACTTATGACTTGTTTCACTACTTAATTGAATCTGTAAGCAGTATTAAAAATAGCTTAGGAAATGACGAATTATAAATTACGAATTACGAATTGGTTTACACCTAAATATAAGTATTTTACAAAAACAAATCGGAAAGTTATTTTTTAACGATTCCTTAATGACCTTATTTAGCAAGTTGTTTTCTTATTGTTTCTTCAAGCATTGGACCTTTAATATTTTTAGCTATTATAAGCCCTTTTCCATTGATTAAAAAATTAGCAGGTATTGATCTAACATTGTATATTTTAGCCGCTTCCGAGTTCCATCCTTTTAGATCACTTACATGAAATTTCCATTCATTTAAATTATCTTTAGTTATAGCTTCTTTCCATGCATTAATATTATTATCTAAAGAAATACTATAAACCTCAAAGCCATTTGAATTTTTGAATTTTTTATCATGGTATTTCCTATAAACATTTACAATGTTAGGATTTTGGTATCTACATGGACCACACCATGATGCCCAAAAATCAATTAAAACTAATTTGCCTTTTAGATTTGATAGTTTATATGTAGTTTCTCTATTGGTAGATTTATATGATAATTCAGGAGCCGTGTCGCCAACACTAGGCCCTTGTGTATACATTATATCTGGTTTTTTAGTTTTCGAAAATACCGAGAAACTATATAATCCTACAATGAATATTATTAAAAAAAGTATTATTCTAGAATTTCTCATTTTATATATATTTATATTATTTAACTTAAAAACGAGAAATATATAAAAAAATTACACATAGTAATCTATAAATTAAAATATATGATACTTTATTCTTAAAATTGAACACTATAACTAAAGTTTTCATGTGTTTTTATAATTTGCTATACTGAAATTAAGTCACAAAAACCATATTAAGTAGATAGCTATATAAAAACGACACTTTTATTTTTAATATTATTCTGTTGTATCTGGCGTAAGCAAACTTTTATCTTTTAACTTTTCACTTACTTAGACTACTGTATTAAGACATAAATTGCTTAAGTTTATAAATGTAATAATTTGACAGGATTTACATGATTAACAGGATTTTAAACATGTAAATCCTGTTAATCCTGTCTAAATAATACTAAAGAAACTTACGTCTTGTTACAGTAGATATAAACAAACAATATTTTAGTTTCAATAATAGGCTGTTATTCAGGCGATAGTCAAACTTCAGCTTTTAGCTTTTAGTTTTTAGCTTTCAATATTATTACTTTAGTTATTTACGTCTTAATACACTACTTAATTCTCTTTTATTTTTTTTACAATTTCTATTCCTCTCGAAATTGCTTTTTCATTTAAAGGTATTAGTGTATGGTGTCGTTCTGGCAATGATTTTTTCAAACCCTTTAGAACATTACTAAACTTTACAATTGGTTTAAATTTAAGATATGCACCAAGTACAATCATATTAAAGGTTTTAGTATTTCCCATACTTGCGGCTTCTTTTGCAGCTTCGACCAAGTAAATATTAATATCTTTTCTTTTGGGTGGTCTAATTATTCCATTATTGTCATATAGCAATGTACCACCTTTTTTAATCATAGGTTCAAACTTGTCAAGTGATTGCTGATTTAATATAATAGCTGTATCGTATTCGTTTAAAACTGGCGAACTAATTCGTTCATCGCTTATTATAACTGTTACATTAGCTGTACCACCACGCATTTCGGGACCATACGATGGCATCCAACTAACTTCTTGATCTTGCATAATAGCTGAATAAGCCAAAATTTTTCCCATTGATAAAACGCCTTGACCACCAAAGCCTGCAATAATAATTTCTTCTGTCATTGTATAACTTTTTATATGTAGTTATTAATATACTGAATTAGGTTAAGAATTTCACTTCTATAAAATGTTATCAATTATCAATCAAGATATCGAACCATCAAATAATTGAACCATTGTACCATTGTACCATTGTACCATTGTACCATTGAACCATTGAACCATTGTACCATTGAATAATTGAATAATTGTACCATTGAATAATTGAACCATTGAACCATTGAACCATTGAACCATTGAATAATTGTACCATTGTACTGGGCTTATAAAAACTAATAATTTACAAAATATTATTAGTTCTAATTT
>JAOZVK010000207.1 GCA_029938185.1 Bacteroidales bacterium
TGCTTGATATTCTAAAACCTAATAAAATTAAAGAATTTAAGTTTTAAGGTCTTTGTCCTATTTATAGTTACTTACGCATTAGGATAACGACAATTTAATCAAGAAGTTATAAATAAGTAAATGTCGAAAAACTTTTGTAACAGTACTTAATAACTAAAAACATTTAGCTCTTAAAGTTTGTTTACGCACAAATTTATTATTACTTTTTAATTAACTTATAATCAACTACAGTAAAATTATTTAGGCGTAAGCAATGTAAAAGGCTCGAAGAGCCTATTTTTTTTTCATTTGACTAATATTTTTTGTACCGCTAAAATCAATAATCTCAACTTTAATTTGGCTAACAGGCAAATCTACTCTGATACGAACAGGTATAAAATTCTTATCATTCGAAACCCAAATACGCAAATCACTTTCTTTTTTAAAACTACTACCTTTTTCAATAACTGGTACAAACTTCATACATTTTATTTTACCAAATCGTGTTTTAACTTTTTCAATTTTCTTAAATCTAATTTTCAATAAAAAAATTTCGTCATCAAAAAATGTAACCATATTTATTATGTCATTTTTTTTAAGTTTGTTTTTAAACAGATATCTTCGAGCGTAGTAAAAAGCTGATAAAATATCTAGAGTATTAGGTGGAACTTTGTGTTCTCCTGATTTAAGACTTACAACTACATTTTTTTTTCTATCAAAAAGCACTTCATTATAGTATGTGTATTTTTGCTCTCTAATATTTCTTATTGCTTTAATTGGATATCCTGTTTCTATATCAATCATACTTTCGTATATATCTCTTATTTTTACAAAACCAGCTATTACACCCGTAGTTCTTGCAACTGCCTTAACATGATATGCATAACTATAGCCAACTGGTATAAGGTTGATTGACATCGAAGCTTCACCACCTTTTATTAAACCATATTTTACATTGTATTTAATTGTTTCGCCAGTTTGAAATGCAGTATTCTCAATAAATATAGAGTCTCTTTTTTGAGATTTTGTAAACTGTTGAATACACAAAAATAAAATTATTATTAATATATGTTTTTTCATTCATTATTTTATTAGGTAAAAATTAAAAAATAACTGCTTTAAAAAGCAGAACTTATTACATAAAGTAGTCTTACAAAAGTTTTTAGACATTTTTTTTATACAATTGACTATATGATAATGATTTATAAAAATACGTAAGCCACATTAAATTGGTCAAAGACTGGTCTTATAAAAATATGAGCAAAAATAGCTTATTTAAGTTTTTTATTAGTTCCTAAAATGTTTTTTTTTCGTTAGTAAGTTTTTTGCCCCGCAAGGGAATAAGCATTAACTATGGGGCAACACCCTATGTGTAAATGCCATTCATAAGCAGTTGATTAGAAAGTGACGAATTATAAATTACGAATTGGTTTACACCTAAGTATAAGTGTTTTAAAAAAAAACAAATCGAAAAGTTATTTTTTAACGATTCCTAACAAACAAAAGCATTTTTTTAATGTTTTTTTGACTCTTATAGCCTTTTTATTATCTTTGTTTTACTTTTATTAATTTTGTCTAAAAAACAAAAGAAGCTTATATTATGAAACACAATTAATTCCATTTTACATATAAGTAGTCTAATAAAAGTTTTTAAACATTTGTTTTCGTACAATTAACTACATGACAGCTATTTGTAGTAATGCGTAAGCCACATTAAATAGGTCGAAGACCTTAAAAAACATTAAAATTATATATGACCTTAATAAATAAATTAGCACATACACTTACAACCTTATGTATAATAGGATTGTCATTAAAAACATATGCACAGCCGGACAAATATGGTATAATGTTTCAAAAAAATTACTTACCAGAAAAATATCTTGCACACGAACAAAACTGGGCTATTGCTGAAGATAAACGAGGAGTTATGTATTTTGGTAATAATGAAACTTTATTAGAATTTGACGGTTCTTATTGGCGAACTATAAAAACGCCATCAGGAGTAAGGTCATTGGCAAGCGATAAAAACGGAACAATTTACGTAGGAACTTATACCGATTTCGGCTATCTTTCTCCTTCATATAATGGAAAATTAGAATACCATTCTTTGAGTCCTTTTATAGATTCGTTAAAAATTAATTACTATATAAAAGTAAAAGTTATTAATGAATCAGTATATTTTCAGGGAGCAAAAATATTATACCGATTCCCATTAATTCCTAAAAGAATAGAAGACTCTCTTAAATTTAAAAAGCAAATTAAGGCTTTGAAAATTGGTGTAAAATATATTAATGTTGTAAACAAGCAATTATTTTTGTGGCAAAAAGGACAAGGGTTGGAAAAACTGGAAGGCGATTCTTTAAAATTAGAACTGAGAAATAAAATTGTTGCAGATAATCCTATAATAAGTATGCAGTCTATGAACAACAAAATACTTATGAATATACGGAATAAAGGTTTGTTTGTTTATAAACCAGACCAAAACTTAGCTTCTAATAAAGCTTTTTCAGCATTTAATACTCCTATTAGTGATTTTTCAATAAAAATTAATGCCTATAAAATAACAAGTTTGTCAGATAAGCAATATGCACTTAATACAAGAGGTGGTGGTTGTATTATTTTTGATGAAAAAGGGAAATTTAAACAAACATTTAATATGAAAAATGGTTTACCCGATGATATTGTTTGGAACACGTATAAACAAAAAAACAAACCACTATGGTTAGCATTAAACTATGGAATTTCATGTATTGAAACCGAATCTCCTTTTCGCTTTTTCGACAAACGACATGGTTTGGAAGGGATTGTTTGGCATGTAGTAATTAATAAAACTACTGTTTATGTATCAACAACCAAAGGTTTATATTATCTTGATGATGAAGATAAAAATAAATCCCCTCATTTTTATAAGATAGATGGTGTAGAGCCATTAATATTTTCAATGTTAAATTATACTTATTTTGACAGTAAAACAAAAAAAAGTCAGACGAGTTTAATTGTACCATCAACAGCCAAAGGTTTATTTGAAGTTAAAAGAAAAACAGGAGAAAAACCTAAAGCAGTAAAGATTAACAAAGATGGACGAATTTTTTGTGTTTTTAATTCAAAAAATGAACCAAATAAATTATATTTAGGAAAAGATATAGGACTTTCAATACTCGAATATAAAAAAGGCAAATGGATACACAAAGGAATGGTAAAAGGAGTAAATGGCAATATAAGAAAAATTACTGAAGACTTGGATGGAAATATATGGATGACTTTAAATGAAGAAAAAATAATTAGATTGATTTATAAACAAAAAAAATTCTCGCGTCCTGTACAAGCATCTAAAATTATAGTTTATGATACAAGCAAAGGACTATCCTCAAAAATTTCTTCACTAAAATATATGAATATAAATGGAAGCAATGAATTAATTGCTTTAACATTTTCTGGAATGATGCGATATGACAAAACAACAGACCGCTTTATACCATACCCTGCCTTTGGAAAATTTTCGGCTGATGGTTCAACTAAAATTTACCATATTGCAAAAGACAGTATAGGAGATTATTGGGTGAATATTTATGATAACAATCGTTGGAGAGTAGAAAGATTTATAAAAAAACAAAATGGAAGTTGGAAAAGAGATACAATGCCTTTTAAACGTTTGGATTACAGAAAAACTTATTTGACTGTTCCATCTGCGAACGGAATTATTTGGTTTACTAATGAATCTGACGGTTTACTTAGTTGTAACACAAATAAAATAAAAAAAACTTATAATTATGATTTTAACACACTTATTCGCAAAGTAAGTATTAAAAATGATTCTGTAGTATATTGGGGTGCAGGATATTTATCTGATTATAAAAATTCATTGAAATTAGAATGTTCATATAATAAAATAATATTTGAATATGCATGTCCTTTTTTTGAAAACCCTGATAAAAATCAATTTAGCTATTTTTTAGAAAATTATGATAAAAAATGGTCTGAATGGTCAAATAAAACAATGAAAAAGTACGAAAGGCTGCGCGAAGGAAAATATACTTTTATGGTAAAATCTAAAAACACTTATGATATAGAGGGCAGTACAGTAGTCTATAAATTTGAAGTACTTCCGCCCTGGTATCGTACTTGGTGGGCTTATGGTTTATATTTATTCCTATTTGTATGTTTTATTTGGATAGTTATAAAACTTAATACAAGACGATTGATAAAAGAAAAAATTAGTTTAGAAAAAATTATTACTAAACGTACTATCAAAATACAAACACAAAATGAAGAATTAAATCAACAAAAAGAAGAAATACAAACCCAAGCTGAAGACCTTAAATCAACAAATGATAAACTATTAGAACTCGACCATTTCAAAGAGGGAATGACTGGAATGATAGTACATGACCTCAAAAATCCTTTAAATTTAATTATAAATACTCCAAAAACATTTTCGGTAGAAAAACAATTATCTATAACTAAACAATCGGGCAAACAAATGCTTAATATGGTGATGAATATTCTTGATGTCAGCAAATATGAAGAAAGCGAAATGATTGTTGATAAATCAAACTATTCATTATATAAGCTTTCGCAAAATGCTATTGATGAAGTAAATTTTCTTTCTGATAAAAAAAGTATTATAATCGAAAATGAAATATCAACACAAACTGGAGTGCAAGCCGATAAAGAAATAGTAGAACGTGTATTTGTAAATATTTTAACAAATGCTATTAAATATACACCAAATAATGGGAAAATAAGTTTACAATCCACTATAGATGATAAAAACAATGAGTATGTGAAAATTAGTATTTGCGATACAGGACAAGGAATTCCTAAAGATAAATTAAATTCTGTTTTTGATAAATTTGGACAAGTAGCTGCAAAAAAATCTGGAAATGTTCGTTCTACTGGACTGGGACTTACATTTTGTAAAATGGCTGTTGAGGCACACAATGGAAAAATTAGTGTTGAAAGTGAATTAGAAAAAGGAACAAACTTTATATTTACTCTTCCCACTGGAGAAAGTTTTGAAAAAATTAAAAAAGTTGAAAAACAAGTAAAAACTGATAGTTTTATACTAACAGAAGACGACAAAATTATAATAAATAAGTATATTGCAGAATTAAAAAATTTATTAGTTTATGAAACATCTGAAATTGAAATAATTATAGAAAAAATAAATTCCAATAACAGTTTAAGTTTACAAAAGTGGAAAGATGAAATGAATGAAGTTATTTTTACTTTGAATGAAAATGATTATATTGAGTTGTTAAATAAAGCTAAACAATAAATAGGTCTTCGACCTTTTTAATATTATTTATGCATTTTTGTACACAATTATTATACAGTTAATTACAAAAAGCAAATGCCAAAAAATTTTATTAACGCACATATGATGAATAAAAAAATACTTATTGTTGATGATGAACCAGAAAACTTACAAACAATAGCTGACTTACTAAAAGATAGCGATAGTTCCTATGAAATAATGAAAGCACCAAATGGTAATATTGCATTGAAGCTTATTAGTAAAAAAATTCCTGATTTAATAATATCTGACTGGGAAATGCCAGTAATGAGTGGTATCGAATTTATCAAAAAACTAAGAAAAAATCACCCACCACTTGATATTCCTGTAATTATGTGCACAGGTGTAATGCTAACATCAGAAAATTTACAAACTGCACTAAAGGCAGGTGCAACTGACTATATTAGAAAACCTGTAGATAAAATAGAACTTACAGCTCGCATAAATTCTATATTGAAACTTTCTGAATCGCAACAAATAATAAAAAAGCAAATGCTAAGCTTGCAAGAAAAAACGCAAGAACAAAATATTCTTAATAAAAATTTATATGAAAAAAACTTAGAAATAGACCAGCAAAATACTGAACTCGAACAACAAAAAGAAGAACTACGCGCACAGACAGATGAATTAAATGAAAAGCAAAAAATACTTGGACAGTTAGATAGTAACAAGGCTGCATTATTAAGTATTATAGATAATTCATTAAAAAACGAATTAACATTAAATGAGTTTCTACAAAAAGCTTTAGATAGCATTTTAAATGTGTCGTGGCTATCAATTAAATCACAAGGTGCAATTTTTATTAAAAATGAAGATGGTGACCTTGAAATGCTTGCTAAAAAAAATATAGGAAATCATCGTATAAAACATTGCTCAATAGTGAAATCTGGCGAATGTATTTGTGGAAAAGCAATTGTCGAAAAAAAATCATACATAGGTGATTATAGGTCTAAGTTTGAAAAAAAGGCAGACGATATTCCATATATTCACATGAAAAAACCAATTATGATTGGAAAAGAAGTATATGGTCTTTTAAATTTGTACTTAGAAAAGGATAAAGGTATTAGTGAAACCAATATTGATTTTTTTGAAACAGTTTGTAATTCATTAGCAAATATTATTCTTCAAAAACAAACAAGGGAAGTACTTCAAAAACAAAAAAATAAGCAAGAACGACTTAATAAAAAATTACTTAGCCAAAATACTGAACTCGAACAACAAAAAGAAGAACTACGCGCACAGACAGATGAATTAAATAGAAAGCAGGATATACTCAAAAAACAAAAAGACAAGCAAGAACGACTTAATAAAAAATTACTTAGCCAGAATACTGAACTCGAACAACAAAAAGAAGAATTGCATGCTCAAACTGAAAAAATAGAAGAACAGTACAAACACATAAAATTGAGCGAAGAAAAATATCGTATTCTCACAGAAACAATGAAAGATGTTGTAATAACTATTTCTCCTGAAGGACGAATTATTTATATAAGTCCTGCAATAACAGAGTTTGGTGGACATATACCTGAAGATGAAATAGGAAATCATATTTCTAAATATCTCATTAGTAAATTCGAAATTGAAAATGCTAAAAAAATATTTTCAAAAGTTCTTACTAATCACAAAAGCGGTTATTTAAACTTTACATATAAAGCAAAAAATAAAAAACCTTTTCCAGTTGAATTAACTTATAAGCCGCAGGTAACTAACAATAAAGTAAAAGCAATTCATCTTGTTTTGCGTGATGTAAGCAATCAAAAAAAAGCCGAACAAATAATAAAACAAAAAGAACACCGACTTAATACTATTATCCAAAACATGGGAGAAGGTTTTGGAATTACTGATTTTAATGAAAATTTTGTCTTCTCTAATGCAAAGGCTTGTGAAATATTTAATGTTGCAGAGGGGGAACTTATTGGTAAAAGTCTTCAAGATTTTCTTGATGATAGTGAATGGAATAGAATAAAACAAGAATCAAAAAATCGCAAACAAAATATTAGTAATACTTATGATTTGAATATTCAATTAAAAGACCATAGCTCCACATTGCCAGATGCAAAAATCAAAAAAACAATTATAGTTTCAACTGCTCCTGATTATAGCAAGTCTGGAGAAATCGTTGGAACATTAGCTACTTTTATTGATATAACCGAACGAATAAAAGAACGAAAGCAATTGGAAATAATAAACTTACAATTAAATGAAAGCAAAGAAAAGTACAGAGCAATTTTAACCAATCTTGACGATATATTTTACAGAACAAACCGTAAACACAATATTAGTCTTATAAGCCCATCAGCATTGAAATATACAAACAAGAAAACAGTTGATGATTTGATAGGTCTAAATATTCCTCAAACATTTTATTATAAACCAAGTGACCGTCTAAAACTACTGCAATCATTAAAAAAAAACAATGGAAAAGTAACAAATTATGAAATCCTACTAAAAAACAAAGATAATATAGCAATACCATTTGAAACAAATTCGCACTTTGTATATGATGAAGATGGAAATATTACTGGAGTAGAAGGTATATTGCGCAATATTTCTGAGCAAAAAAAAGCAGCATTAGCAATAAAATTAAGTGAAGAAAAATACAGAACACTATTTGAAAAAAGCCAAAATGCAACATTAATTTTAAAACAAGGACAATTTATTGCTTTTAACAAAGCAGCCAAAATTTTATTTGAAATTACAGATAAACTAAAAGAAATTTCACCTATTACTTTTTCGCCAGAATACCAAGCAGATGGACAACGCTCTGAAACAAAAGCAAAACAAATGATACAAATTGCTCTTAAAAATGGTTTTAATAGGTTCGAATGGTTACACCAAAATGCTAATAATAAAAGTTTTCTGGCTGAAGTGTGGCTCACTTCAATTCCTTATGAAAATACAAAAGCTATACATGTAGTTGTATTAGACCTTACCGAAATAAAAAGAAAAGAAAAATTATTAAAACTACAAAAACAAGAAATAGAACAAACTCACAAGGATATAACAGATAGTATAAATTATGCAAAAACAATACAAGACGCATTACTTACTAACAAGGAACTGATTGACTCTTACATAAATGATTATTTTATATATTATAAACCCAAAGGACAAATAGGCGGCGATTTTTATTATTTTAATAAAATAGGAAAATATTTGATTATAGCAATTGCCGATTGTACAGGACACGGTGTCCCTGGTGCTTTAATCACAATGCTTGGAATTACATACTTACACGAAATTGTAAATAAACATGATATTGATAATCCTGGAACTGCCCTTAATATATTAAGAGAGCGTTTCAAAAAAACATTTAAATCATTTGGTTCAAATAATAGCAATGGACTTGATATAGCACTTTGTGCAATCAATACCAAAACAAATATTTTACAATACGCAGGAGCATACAATCCGCTTATACTTATTAGAAACAATAAATTAATTGAATACAAAGCTACAAAAAACCCAGTAGGATTTTATCCAAGAGAAAAAAAATTTGAGAATAACATAATTCAACTACAAAAAGATGATAGAATTTATCTTTATTCTGATGGCTTTCATGACCAATTTGGTGATAATGACAAAAAGAAATTTATGTCAAGAGAATTTAAAAATTTATTACTTGATAATCATAAATTACCAATGAAAATACAAAAGAAAAACTTAATAACCATTTTTAATGAATGGAAAGGTACAAATGAACAAACTGATGATATACTGGTTTTTGGTATGAAACTTTAGGCAAGCACAAATACCTATTTTCAATGATACAATGGTTCAATGGTTCAATGGTTCAATGGTTCAATGGTTCAATGTGTTGATTAATAGCTTGTAGTGTTTTTATAAAAGTTGAATTATTAATCAAATTTGGTATATATTGTACTGGTTTGTTACATTTTGCCTGGTCTTATAAAAATACGAGCAAAAATAGCTTATTTAAGTTTTTTATTAGTTCCTAAAATGTTCTTTTATTTCGTTAGTAAGTTTTTTAGCCCTGAAAGGGCATAAGCAT
>JAOZVK010000011.1 GCA_029938185.1 Bacteroidales bacterium
CATGATTTTTCAGGGCTAAAAACCCCCAATTATTAACACCCCAGTCGAAGACCTTTAATATGGTAAAAGGTATATTTTTAGTCCAGTGTCTTTTCTATAATCATCAACTTCTTCTCTGGTTTCAAAATCATCTTTTTTGTAAAACCAATTTACTCTAATGTTCCGACCTTTATTTTCATAAATTTTAATTAAATCTAAAATATCCAAAATATATCGTGATGAGCTAGTATTGAAATATCTAAGTTTTACATTAAAGACAATATCTTTATCAGATATATTAACAAATTTTGTCAACCAATTAATCACTGGCTCATAAAAAACTGATGTTTGCTCTAAATACGATTCTCCTGAAATTTCTAAAATTCCCGAACTTAAAAACTTTATATTAGGAGTAACATCCAAACCAAATTTTCCTTCTCTTATTAAGTCTTCCATATGTTAGGTGTTAAAATAAAAAAACTAATTGTAATGAAATTGGACTATTTAGCCTTTTTCCTTACCTATCCCCCCAGTTGTTATAATGCCTTAATACTTAGTGAAGTAAAGAAATATAAATTTACGCATAAATAAACGTTTAAAATTACATAATTTAAGCAAATATATTAAAAAAAGTAGATAGTTTTTATAAAAAGTAAGTTATTATTGTTCATTTTTATACAAAATATTTATTTTTTTTTGTTGTCGAAACTTATTTCGTATTTTTGTTTATTTGCATAGTTTTTTGTTCTATTTATTAATTACAACTGAAAATCAACAATATAGATATTCATTTTGTGGGGCTTGGAGCTGGGCTTATAAAAATACGAGCAAAAATAGCTTATTTTGTTGTGGTTTGATAGTATTTGCATACTTTCAAAAATTGGCTATCCACATAAAGTCGGACACATGTTTATTTACATCAAGTTGCGCCTGTCAGGTGTTTTTACCTGATAGTAAGATAACAACAGGTTATCGACAGGTGAAAAATACCTGCCGAGCGTATAGTGAATCAGAACTCACAAAATTTGAAAATTGGAAAAAACAATCGCAAGTATACTGAAATAATTATTTTTTAATAAGCATATATTCAGGATAATAATTTAATTAACTTATGATTGTATATAAAAATTCAAAAATAATGTTTTTTGTGAGTTCTGGTGAATAGTCAACCTTACGTTGGAAATCCAAAATCTTTTATTAGTAAAAATTCATTTAAGCCACAACACATTTACCTACTATTATGCGTAAGCAAACTTTTAACTTTTAGCCCTCAACTACCTATAAATATACTACTTAATACGGTCAGGATTTTTATTTACAAAATCTTTCCAATTTTTAAAATTTGCTTTTTCGGTTTTAATTTCTCTTTGATAAAAATGACAAAGAGCTGCTGCAAGTCCATCAGTTGCATCAAGTTTTTTAGGTATTTCTTTTAGTTTCAAAATGCTTTTTAAGAAATTGGCAACTTGTTCTTTTGACGAAGAGCCACTTCCGGTTATAGCAAGTTTAATTTTTAGAGGGGCATATTCAAAAATAGGTATCGATCTATATAAACCTGCTGCCATAGCAACACCCTGTGCACGTCCTAATTTTAGCATAGATTGAACGTTTTTGCCAAAAAAAGGAGCTTCGATTGAAATTTCATCTGGGTGATAACTATCTATAAGTTGGAGCGTTCTATCAAAAATTTTTTGAAGTTTTATATAATGATTATTATATTTTTTTAGCTCAATAATCCCCAATGTTATCACACTTGGTTCATTGTTTATAATATTGATTAGCCCGTATCCCATAATGGTTGTTCCTGGGTCTATGCCTAATATTATTCTATCTTTTACTAAATTTTTCAAATTTATTTTTTATTTGCTAAGTTTTTTAGAAAATTGTTGAACAAAAATACCAATTATTATTAAAACTAAACCTATAATTGTTGTATAAAAAACACTTTCGTCAAGAATTATATATATCCATATAAGCGACAAAAATGGCGATATAAACACCAAATTGCTTAACTTTTCGTTTGATTTTACACCTTTAAGAGCTATAAGCCAAAGCACAAAAGGAAATGCCATTTCAAAAGCTCCAACATATATGGCTGCCCATAATCCGTTGTAGTTTGTTATAGTAAAATCGGAAAAAGTGAGGGTTACACTAAAAATAAAAAAAGTACTAAAACAAAAACTTAAAAAAAGTTTAACCACCTCGTCTCTTTTATCTTTTACATTAAATATCCAAAATAAAGCCCAAATTACAGAACTATCAACTGCAAGTATAACTCCCAGTGGTTCTGTTATTTCGAATAAATTGAAATTGCCACGTAATGATATTAAAATAATACCAGTAAAACTAATTGTAATAGCTATTATGCTATATGGTTTTAGTTTTTGTTTCAAAAATATTGCTGACATAATAACTAATAATATTGGCCACGTGTAGTTGAGCGGTTGGGCAATTTGTGCAGGCAATATTGAGATAATAGTTTGTTAATGTTAAAACTATAACCGTTTAGAGTATATTAAGATAGACCTTTCTTGTTGCATAAATTTAGCATAGCTGCTGATAAGCTACCACATATTTCAATAGTTTTGCCAAATGCCATAAAACCATGATTTTTAAGTATTATAAAATTATTATCTCCAATAATATCCAATACACTATCAACAAGTTTTGTTGTACCATATTTTTCTTCTTGTTTTGTTGATATAAATTTCAATCGCTTTGCATTATTAAGTATATCAAGCGAATGACCATGAAAAATAGCATTAACATCGCTTCTTTTTTTATAAATAGCATAATGTAGCATACTTTCGGAGGAAGGATTTTTTGTTCCATGTGCAAATATAATTTTATTATCAAAATCGCACTTTTCAACCTTTACAAAATTTTTATTTTTCAAGTTGTTTTTTAATCCAATTTGCGAACCTGTAATAATAAACTCATTGGAATTGTTGCTAATTCTAAAACTTAAATTTCCAGATGAACCACCTTCATATGGTGGTGCAAGATTCAAATCATGAAACGTTTTACACCATTTTTTTAACTCTTCAAGTCTTTTGTCGTTTTGTATTTCGTTTGACAAAAAAATAGTTCTAAACTTTACTCCTTCATATATCTCATTACTCATAAAAAAAAGTTTTATTATAGAAATTCAGGTCTTCGACCTATTTAGAATTTTAAATATCTTACGTAAGCAAACACTCTACATGACATTTTTTTATTTGGTATAATTTGGACAGGATTAACAGGATTTACATGTTTTTTTATCATGTTAATCTTGTCCAAAACATTCATTACAGTGTGGTAAGCATCATTAAAAAGGTCGAAGACCTTATTTTTTTTCATCAATAATTAAAAAAACATCTTCGTTTTTTCGTTTCATAAGATACCGTTCTCTTGCAAACTTCTCAAGATTTTCTTTATCTGTTTTTAGTTCTATAAGTTTTATTGAGTCTTCTTTAATTTTACTAATATAATATTCTTTTTCGGTATTTAATTTATTTAGTTTTCTCATTGTCCCGATTTGCTCAAAAATATTATCTTTATCGAACAACAATAACCAAAACGAAAATAGAACTATTGCAAATAAATATTTTTTGTTTACAAGTTTTATAAAAACTTTTTTTATAACATCTAATTTTTTCAAAAAATTACCCTCCGCTTATTAAATGTAAAATCATAATATCATCTCCATCTTTAATATACACATCATCTCTTTGATTTTTTTTAACCAGCTTTCCGTTTAGTTTTGTAACAATCATTTTAAAAGTAAAATTTTTTAATTTAATTATCTCATTAAATGAAAGAGTATTTGTATCAAATTCCTCTGTTCTATTGTTTAATGTAATTTTCATATATTTAATATTTAGGCGATTCGATCCTTTTTACCTTATTTATATTTGGATTTTTTACAGTTGATTATCAGTGCTATATAAGGTTTTATGAACTCATAAAAAGTTTTTCGACATTTACTTATTCATAACTTTCTGATTAAATTGTCTTTGTACTAATGCGTAAGCAACTATAAAATAGGTCGAAGACCTTATTTGTGATTTACCTTTATCAACTTTTGCATATTCAGGACTAATCAAAACTACTAATTTTTTCATCAATCAATACATCAATCAATGCATCAATCAATGCATCAATAATTATATCTCAATTTATTTTTTCTTGTTTCATAATTTTTATTAAAAAAGTGGCTTTTGTAGCCTTTTCAAGTTGCTTACGCCACATATGCGTAAGCAACATCAAAAGGTCTATGACCTTATTTTAGTAGTTTTCCGATTAAATCAACAACTCTGGAAGAGTATCCCCATTCGTTATCATACCATGACAATATTTTTACCATATTACCACCAATTACCATTGTGCTACCAGCATCAAATATTGACGAGTGCGAATTATGAATAACATCTACAGAAACAATTGGGTCTTCGCAATATTGTAAAACACCTTTCATTTCGCCTTCTGCTGCTTTTTTAACTGCTGCATTAACCTCTTCTACTGTTACATCTTTTTCAAGAGTTACAATCAAATCAACCAATGAGCCTGTTGGAGTTGGAACTCTCGTTGCCATTCCGTTTAGTTTACCACTAAGTTCAGGAATAATTTTGCCAACTGCTGCTGCTGCTCCAGTTGTAGTTGGTATCATTGATACTGCTGCAGAGCGTGCTCTTCTTAAATCGCTATGAGGTCCATCTAATATAACTTGGTCATTTGTGTATGAATGAATTGTATTCATAAGACCTTTTATAATACCAAAATTATCATGCAAAATTTTAGCTACAGGAGCCAAACAATTTGTAGTACAAGATGCATTAGAAACACATTGATCATCGCTTTGAAGGTCATCATTATTTACACCTAAAACAATCATTCTGTCGATTTTGTCTTTTGCAGGTACAGTCAATATAACTTTTTTAGCACCATTTTTTAAATGGTCACCATATCCACCTTTTTCACTTTCTTTGTTTCTAAAAACACCGGTAGATTCTATTACTACATCTGGCGTGCTTGACCATGGAATATTTATTGGGTTTCTTTCTTCACTTACTTTTATTTTTTTATCGTTTACAAGTAGTCCTTCATCATCATATCCAACTGTTCCATTGAACTGACCTTGAGTAGAATCATATTTTAATAAATGAGCTAATACTTTATTGCTTGTTAAATCATTTATTCCAACTACTTCGTAATCTGTATTTTCTAAAATAATTTTGAAAACATTACGACCTATTCTACCAAATCCGTTTATTCCAACTTTTATTTTTGACATAATCTATGATATTTATTAATTTATTAATATTCTTAATATTGAACTTGTGCAAAATTAATTAAATCAATTTAATTAGTCAAAAAAATAGTTTTAATTTAATAAAAAAACTAAATTAGCAATTCTTAAATTTATTTGAAAATCAATAATTAACAATTTATAATATGAAACAAATAGTTCAAATTTTTGAAAACTCATTTAAAAACAAGAGTTTATCGTGGTCTGATGAAAAAAATATAAAAAAAATAATATGTGAAAATAATTTGAGTGATATTCAAATAAATAATTTACAAAAAAAAGTTTTTGAAATTATTAAAAATAATACAGCTCCTACAAAAGCATATATGATTGATTGGGCAGAAAAAACTATAAAAACACTTCAAGCATCTTCGCAAGCAAATACTAAAACAAATTTATATTTCAGTCCCGGAACTGATTGCTTAAATGCTATTATTAAACAATTAAATTCGGCTAAGAAAAAAGTTGATATTTGTGTTTTCACAATTAGTGATAATAGAATAACAGGTAGCATTGTTGATTGTGAAATAAGAGGTGTGAAAGTAAAAGTACTTAGCGATAATGATAAATTATTTGACAAAGGTTCTGATATAGACTATCTTGTAAGAAAAGGAGTGGAGGTGAGAGTAGATAAAACCAGTGCACATATGCATCACAAATTTGCAGTAATTGACGATAGTATTGCAATAACAGGTAGTTATAACTGGACAAGAAGTGCAGAGAAATATAATCATGAAAATATAATTGTAACAAATGATAAGACAATTGTTAAAAGTTATTCTAAAGAGTTTAAAAAATTGTGGAATGAGATGAAAATGTATTATTAAGGTCTTCGAGGTCTTTGACCTATTTAATGTGGCTTACACGTTTTTACAAACTATTATCATACAGTTAATTGTAAAAAACAAATACCGAAAAACTTCGAACTGTGCAATCAAAAGTCCGCAAGGACGACAACTATTATTAAACCACAATGATAATCGTGGTATTAAAAGAACTTATGACATAAAGTCCCTCAAGGGACGAACTATTTTGCTCTATTCCCACAACTTATCGTTGTGGGTTTACAATAGTTCGTCCTATCGGACTTTTGATTGCACAGGTTGAAAATAAAGTATAACATAAAAAAAGAATAAAATGACAATTACAGAATTTAAAATTAAAAAGTTATGGGGCATTTACAGCTATAATATTAATATTGAGAATAATAAACTCATATTAGTAGCTGAAAATGGAGAAGGCAAAACAATAATACTTAGATTGTTTTACTACTTCCTTTCCAAGCAATGGGATAAACTCAGCGGATATGATTTTAAAAGTATTTCTGCAATAATTGATAATGAAGAATACAAGGTAAATCATAGAGATTTTTCAAAAAATGTAACACCTACTCAACTAAAAATCGTTTCTGAAAAATATCCGATTTACAAAGAATTTATAAATAACGGCTTGAAAATATTATTCAGAGAAAACTCTATTAATGATTTAAAGAACCCATTTAAAATAAGAAATTTTTCTAATAAACACTCTATTTCAGAAAGTGTCTTAGAAAATTTAATACAAGATGTAATTGAGTTAAGGTTTAAAGATTTTGATTATGATTATGAAATTCCAATAATCTTTTTACCAACTTATAGGAGAATAGAACAGGATTTTAGTAAAATTTTCAAAGACCTTAAATATAAAAAAGAAAATAGAGATGAAGACTTTTCTGTAATTTGGGAAAATATTTCACCAGACCGTTGGGAACAAAATAATATAGCATTAGAATTAGTAGAATTTGGGTTAAAAGATATTGAGTTTAAATTAAACAAAGCTATAAGAGAAGAAAACAATACAGAAATTGTGAAAATTTTTATTAACAAATGCAATTCTTTTTTTGTCAATAAAAAATTAATTCTTGATAATTTAGAAATCAAAGTAAAACTTGTTAATAGTGATAACAAATATGACTTAAATAAAGAAAATATATTTTCTTCGGGCGAAAAACAAATAATTTCTATTTTCTTTTACTTGTATCTAAATGAACAAAAATATTTTGTAATTTTTGATGAACCAGAGTTGTCTATTTCACTTCGTTGGCAAGAAAAAATCATTAATGAAATTCAAGATAAAATTTCAGGTCTAATTATAGCAACTCATTCCGGAACAATTTTAAAACACCATAAACAGTATGCTCGTTCCTTAAAACAATTAAAAACACAAGAATAATGGAAGATTTATTAGAACGAATGGTCAATTATATTGATATGCAAGATGATAGTTTTATCCTTTTTTTACAAGAGCATGATTTAGATAGCAAATCAATTTATTTGTTTTTTGAGGGCGATGATGACATTTCATTTTATTTAGATTTCATCAAATCAATCTATATAGGTTACGAAACTTATACTTATGTGTGTGGTGGGAAGAAAAATGTTTTATTATCATACGATGATATTCAACAAACTGAGCATAAAAGGAATAAAGTTTTATTCTTTATAGATAAGGATTTTGACGAACCGAAATTGTTAAACAAAAACCCAAACCCAATACAGGAAAATTTATTTATTACAACTTATCATTCTATTGAAAATTACCTTACAACAACAGATGCTTTTGAGAAGATGTTAATATTGTCTTTTAACTTTCGTAAACCAATACATGACGAAATAATTAAAGATTTAAAAATAAAATATAATCAGTTACATCAACAGTTTTCTGATAAGACATTGTCAATTTTTGCTTGGGCTTTATATCAAAGAAAACATAATAGGAATATGATTTTTGACAAGTTAAATCTTGATAAATTCCTTATAATTTACAAATTTGAATTGTTTGAAAAAAAATATAAAAAGACAAAAATTCTACAAGAAATTAGAACTGATAATAACATTTCTAATTTCACGAAAAGTTTATTAGTTTCTAAAAAACGTCTAAACCTGTTAAATTCTTTGACAGAAACTACAACTCCTGACAATTGTTGGAATGAAATAAGGCAACTAACAAAAGATTTAAAGCATACAAATACAAGAAAAACAATAAGAGGCAAACAGGACAAATGGTTTTTCATTAAAGTCTTTCAAATGTTGAAACGGAGTATTATACCAAATTATATTGACAAAATTTCAACTAAAAACAGAACTCTTCCTGTAAATAAAATTCCAAATTTCACAAATGGAAGAGTTGAGTTAAATGAAGATAATTTAATTGATTTACTGACACCCAAAATAGATATACCAAACGACCTTAAAATTTTTTTACAATCAAACTATCAAAAACTTAATTAATATGTTATCATTACAAGAAATATTTACACAACGAATTTTTAGAATACCTGATTATCAAAGAGGTTATGCTTGGGAAAAAGAGCAACTAAAAGACTTGTGGCAGGATATAAAAAATTTATATGACAATGACCGTCCACATTATATGGGAATGATTGGAGTAGAACCTATAGAAGCGGAGGATTACAAAAATTGGGGAGGAGTGAATCTTAATATACATAAAGGCAGATACAAATTTTATCATATAGTAGATGGACAGCAACGTTTTCTAACTCTAATAGTATTACTTTTCGATATAATTGATAGCATGGAAGAAGATGAAAAACTACTTGGAGATAGTAAAATACATCTTTTAAATAAATATATTTTCAGAAATGACACAAATGATGATAACAATCTATATATAGTTGGTTACGAGCAAGACGATCCAAGTCATGATTTTTTAATAAATAAAATATTTAAACATTCTGTAAAAGGTGGTATAACAAATACAGCTTATACAAAAAATATAGCTTTTGCTAAACGTTTTTTTTCTACGAGAATAAAAGAAATTGTAAAATACAAAATTAACAATAAAATTGTAGAGAAACTTCAAAGGAAAGATGTTTCAAACTACGTAATGTCAGAATTGCTGAGTTTAAAAGACAAACTTTTTACAGATAAAAATGATTTCATTAATGCAGTTACAAAAAAAATTGGAAATGAAGCTTTTGAGAAATATAAGAATGTTATAACTGAAACTTGTAAAACAAAAGATATTGAAGACTTATATAAAATTGTTACCTCTCGCTTGAAATTTGACTTCAATGAATTTGAAGAAATGGAAATCTCAATGATTTTTGAAACAATGAATAAAAGAGGTAAACCATTATCAAATCTTGAAATGTTGAAAAATAGACTAATTTACTTATCGTCTATCTTAGATATATCAGCAGAACAAAAACAAAAATTACGAATAAAAATAAGCAATACATGGAAAAAAGTTTATTATGTTCTCGGACGTAATGAAAAAAGCTCGTTAGACGATGATGTCTTTCTTCGAAATCACTGGATTATGTATTACCGTTTTGAAAGAAAAGAGGCTGAATTTCACGTAAATGACATTTTTAAAAGACTATTTACAGTTGAAAAGTTGCAAAGTGGAAACTTGGATATAGAAGGATACAGAGCAAGTATTGAAAAAAGTATTGATAAATGGTTTAAAATTTCATTTCCTTTACACGCATATTCTTTAACTGAACAAAATCTTGATAAAGAAATAGCTTTATGGCTAAACAAAATAAATATTCTTGGATTTAAATCTTTCAAACCTTTAATTTTAACTGCATTTGTAAAAGAGCATAACAATCAAGATATTGTTGAACTGTTAAAAGCTATTGAAAGTCATATATTTTTACTCTTTTATGTTTCGTATCGTAGTTCTCACACTGGAACATATCATTTTTTATCATTAGCAAAGAAATTCTATGATAACGAAATTTCTATTGAGCAAGTAACAGATGATATAAAAAATGCTTGGACTTATGGAATAAAAGGTAATGATGGTTATATTGATTTAGATAATTTTTATAAATATTTAAAAGATTTGTTTATTAGAGAGAATACAAAAGGTTTTTATAATTGGAAAACTGGAATTAAATATCTTCTTTATAAATACGAATTATCTTTAAACCAAAATTATAAACTTGACTACAATAAATTAGATGTAGAGCATGTTTTCCCAGACATTGATAAAGATGGAGACAGACCACAGAACTGGGAAAATGAGTTTAATAAAAATCTTAATACAGATCAGAATACATCAGAAAATAAATTTAATCTTTGTAATTCTCTTGGCAATTTAATACTTACTAATAAAAAAAATAAAGCAACAAAAGAGAAATTGCGAGAAATGAACTTTGAAGATAGAAAAGAGATATTTTATAGTCAGGGATTAAACAACGAACAAGAATTATGTAATTATTCTAATTGGACACCACAAACTATATACAAAAGAGGCGAAAATATACTTGGATTTATGGAAAATCAATGGAAAATAAACTTTGATGATTGGTATATAGATAAGAAAAAAATATTATTTCTTGATTTTTTAGAGATTACAACTTTCACCGAAAATAGTATTCTGAAATAGATTTTTTCTAAGGCATTGATAACGATAAACTTGGGGGTTTGATTTTATAAGATAGTTTAATATTGAGAAAATAGCCATATCAAGAGATGCAATATTTCCAGAAATACTCCCAAATATAACAAGCGACATTACTCTGTTAGCTTTTAGAAGTAGTTTTACAAAAATTTTTAGGCATTTATTTTTGTACAATTGGCTACATGATAGTAATTTATAAAAATGTGTAAACCACATTAAATAGGTCGAAGACCTTAGTTTTACAAGTTTATGAAAATGATAAAAAAAATAATAATTCAGAAACCTATTATTATACTCGTAAGTATTTTTATTTGTTTTGCTATAATTTACAGTTTAATCTCAATTGTAAATCATTATCTATTTCGTTCGGCAGCATTAGATTTAGGCATGTTTAACCATGCGATTTACAATTTTGCACATTTTTCCCAAAACTACTTTACACTTGATATAGGGGGAGCCGAAGTAAATTATTTTGGTGATCATTTCTCTCCAATCACATTACTATATGCTCCATTTTATTATTTATTTGGTTCATATACATTATTGATTATTCAAATTTTAGCAATTCTATTTGGTGGTTTTGGTTTATATAAATATTTTTTATTTCAGAACAAAAGAATTTTCATTACTTATATTCTTCTTATTCAATTTTTCAGTATTTGGGGTATTTATTCTGCACTATCATTTGATTTTCATAACAATGTAATTGCAGCCATGTTTTTACCATGGTTAGTCTATTTTTATGAAAAACAAGAGAAAAAGAAATTTTTGTTTTTTTTTGTTCTTATGATAATTTCAAAAGAAAACATTGCGTTGTGGCTGGTATTTATTATGATAGGCTTACTCGCGGGACGAATCAAAACTCAAAGAAACTTTAAATTCAAAGAATATCTAAAATTTGAAATCCCTTTGATAATATTTTCTATGCTATACTTTATTGTAATTGTTGGATTCATTATGCCGTATTTGCGTGATAATGACGGCTTTAATCAATTAGATAGATATGCTCATTTAGGCGATTCATTATTTGCCATTGTAAGCAATATTATTAGCCATCCAAAATATATTTTTTCCCTACTTTTTGAAAATTTTACAGGAAACGAACTTTACAATGGTATAAAGTCCGAATTGCATTTCATGGTAATTATTTCAGGAGGTTATGCATTATTATATCAGCCAAGATTCTTAATTATGCTTATCCCAATCTATGCACAAAAATTGTTAACAACTGATTATGTTTTATGGGGTATTAATAGCCAATATTCAATTGAGTTTGCTCCAGTATTAAGCCTTGGTATAGCAAATTTTATAAAAAAAATAAAATCTAATAAAATTGTATATTTTATTGTAATATTAACTACATTTCTTACTATATTCTACAATTATAGGACTATTGAAAGCCGAAAATCTTTATGGTACAATAAAACAAATACTGCTTTTTATAAAAATCAACATTATAGCACTCCTTTTAATGTAAAAGAGATTTATAATCAAATTGAAAAGATTCCTGATGATGCCATAATTTCAGTAAGTACTAATCTTGCACCACATCTATCTTTTCGCAAAAAAATATACCACTTCCCAATTGTAAAAAATGCAGATTACATTTTATTATTAACTTCTAATACTTCTTTTTATCCCTTAAACGAGGAAGAATACAGAAATAAAATAACTCATTATTTGAATTTAAATATATATGAAAAGCAGTACAATAAAAATAGCTTGTTAATATTAAAACGAAGAGAGTAAAATAACTCTTTGTAAATAATTAAGGTCTTCGACCTATTTATAGTTGCTTATGCATTTAATTCAAAGGCAATTTAATCAGTAACTTATGAATAAGTAAATGTAGAAAAACTTTAGTAACAGTACTTATATTCAGAACGGTTATATATTTAACTTTGACAAAGTTGGACAGTCTTGTTTTTCAAGTAGTTTTACTCATAGAATTAAAGTAAAGATTAGCGAAACTTTGCGAAACTTTGCGTCAAACTTTGCGGTTAAAAAGCGGCTAACTTAAAACTGGTAGCCTAAATTTAAAAGAATTAATATATAAATAGTGTCAAAATATAAGAACAAATATATGTTTTGTAATATTTGCTAATTTTTTCATTATTTTTTATAAAATATTTACTTTTGGCATTAATAATATAGGCTTTTAAAATTTATTTACTCACTAATTTATTTTTTACAATTTAATCAACTTATAATCAAGTATTGTAAAAATATTTATGCGTAAACAAAATAAAAAGCATAGAAGAGTCACAATATTTAGATAGGTAGAAAACCTTGAATTTTAAAATAAACTAATTAATTATTCTTTATGCAACTAATAGGAGAACCCAAGGCTTATATAAGAAGCGAAGCCCAAGATTTTATTGATTTATATTCATCATTAGGCGAACATTCCGAAAATTTTTTGCCAAAACATATATTTGACAATCTAACAAATTTTGTTAAATTATGCTATGAAGAACCTGACGACCCTGCTAAACAACAAGCCGAGATTGATAAATATGTATTAGAACTTCGCGAAACTATTCCATCTTATATTGATGTTTCGTTGATGCTTTATCCGACTGAAGATTCTAAAGCATTTTTTTATAAATCGAAAAAACAAAAGTTTACAAACAGAATAACTAATCTTACACATATTGAGGCTATTGACGAAAACACAAAAGAGTATATATATAATATATTAAACTCACAGGATTACTCAATAGGTACACCTCCTGTAATACAGGATAATATTAAAACAATGTCGAAACTACTTCTTGGCGACACTGTTGAAGAAATAAGAAAGTTTAGAGATGTAATAGGGGTAAATGGGCAAATTGAGCAAACACATTGGGAATATTTTATGTTTGTTATTGAGCAAATGGTCAACCAAATTTCGCATTATACTACCGAAGCCGAAAAAACTGACTTTATTTATAGAGTAGAATCTGCTGCAAACTTTAGAGGGCTTGATGGTTTTATTAGAACTGTTGTTTCGGGTAGTACGCAAACCGCTATTAATCTGATAAAAGGAGATGTTTTTAATAGTAAATCAGTAGTTGTGATTGATAATTTTGATACTGAAAAATTGTATCAGGAAATGATATTAGATACAACTTCAATTTTTGTAATAAAAGTAAATTTTGTAAGAAGAAATATTTTTATTGAAGACAAATGGTTTCCTTTATTATCAAGAATTATTATTTTGGATAACTCTATTGAAGGACAAAGCTCTAACACAACTCTTGTTTTTGCATTTCACAACAAAGTAATAAAAACATTAGATAAAATTCATACAAAAAAAATTGGAGCTTTAGCAAACAGTCAATTAAATATTAGACTAATTTTGGAAAAAGTTAATAGTCAATATTTATATGGTATCAGAATAGGTATTGAAAACAAAATAAAAGACTATGAAAAAGAATTAACCGAGTTTAAAAAAGAACAACTAAACGAAACTAACAGCTTTGAAAAAAACCTTGCATTATATCGTTTTAATGAATTTGCTAAACAAATACTAAAAGACAAATATACGCTCCAAAAATTACATGATTTTATTTACTTTATTGAGTTGAACTATGATACAAATCAAAGAAGAAAACAAAATCAAGAGCTTAAAGATGAATTTGAAGCAAGGGTTGGTTCTTATTTTTACTCCAAAAACTCGAAGCTAAAAATTGCTACTATACTTGAAGGTGGAGGTAGAAATCAAATACGAACTTATGGAGAATACCTAATTCAAAGAAATCTAAAAGATATTGATTCTATAATAATTGATAAATGTAAAACTATAATCGACATTATTCCAGACAATTACAATAGAACTTTAAAAAACCATTTTCATAAAAATTTTGGAATAAACCTATTTTTAGAAAAATATAAAATATACTTATCAAAAATTGATAATGAAGCAGATAACAAAGGTCGATTTAAAAATATATTAATTGATTTAGATATTTTAGAAGATTATGAAAGCAAAAATGCTGACCAACAGCAAATTATAAAAGAATTTATAAGTAGTTTAGCAAATTTGGATAAAACTTCGATATCCGATGAGGTTCAAATGATAATTAGAGATTTATTGTTCTATGAAAATGGTAAACCTAAACCATATATACTTTATAATAAAAATTATTCGTGGGAATATACTGATTTGTTTCATTTTGAAGATTTTGATATAAACCCATTTGATATTGAAATAGATAACACCAGTGATGGACATATTGATTATGAAATTTTGATAACCAGATTAGAAAGAATAAAAGCATCATTACAATTGTTTGATGAAACAGGCAATTTATGGGATAGATTTTGCGAAAACACAACAATAATTATAAACGACCCATCGAACCCATCTGGTTATACCGATTTTAATAAAGAAGAATTAAAACAATTTTTACGATTTGTAAGTAACACAAAAATAACCCTACTACTGGACGAAGCATATACTGATAGTGTTAAAATATGGGATTTAAACGAACCCAAATGGCGTTCAATATCAAGATATGTAATGAATAATATCAGTACATACTCAAAAATAAGTGTAGTAGCCTCAGTATCTACAACAAAAAGCCTTCAGGCAACTGGTGCAAGACTGGGTGCATTAATAGCAACTCCTGCAAAAGAAGAACTTATAAGTTTTGCAAAAGAAAAATATGATGGTACGTTTGGTAACTCAAATTCTTTATATATATTAAACTGTACGTTGGAAACAGCACAATTGGCAAAAATAGTTAAAGACCAATTGGAGGCAAGTTTACCAAAAAATGCATCAATAAATAGAATCAGAAAGCGAATTAAGGAATTAATCAAATTAGCCGAAAAAACTCAGGCATCTGTAAAAACAAATAGATTATCAAGTTTTGAAGGTAGTCCTTTATATATATATCTACTCGAAGAACTTGTCTCGCTCGATAAGTTTGAAGTTTTGGGTGTACCCGATGATTTTAAATACAATGGAGAGGCTTTTTTTAGTTACTATAATAAGCATATTACTAAAGAATTAAACAAATTTAGAGTAAATAAAAATTTTAGAACCGAATCGAATATCAGACTTAAATATGCAAAAGATATTGCTAATAGAGTTTTAAACAAAGATACACACAAAGGTATTGATATTCTTGAATCTAATGGTTCTTATTTGTTTAATTTAATGATTAAAGACTATTTTTCTTATCAAGATTTAGAAAAATTTACTGCAAAATTAGCCGAAGAACGTGGACTTGCCATTTTGCCATATAAAATAGGTGGTGTACGATTTTCATTGGGTGGTTATATTGAAGGTAGCGAGCAAGCTTACAAAATATTTAAAGCCGATTTTGAAAATGCATTAACAATATTTTTACATTATTGGCAGGTTTTTTCAAAACTTAAATCAGATATAAAAAATAAAAACAAACGTTCGGAAGATATTTTAGATGAAATATTTAAAACAAACTCTGACAAGGAGTTTATAAACAATGTTTTAAAAGATTTTGATATTGTTAAAAATTTAAAAAGAAAAATAAATATAAGTCTCAAAATTAAGTATTCGAAAAGTATATATCAAATAATTCCTGAAACAAGTGGAGTTACAATAAGCACGATATTTGGCTCGGAAAACTCGGTATTCGAATTTAGCGAAAATATTGGAAAATGCCCTAACTTATATGAGTTTATTTTAAGTTCTGCATTTACATCAATCTACGAAAATCTATTACCATATGTATATAAAAAAATACCTTTATTAAACAAATTTCCATACAAAAGAGTACTTGGAAGATATGGTAAACACACGATTCAGAAATATGTAAAAAATAAAATTTCATATCAACCAAATCATCATGTTATTGATAATCCTGATGAAGAGAATATTATGAAAGAAATTCTTATTGAATTAGAAAAAATATTATTCTCCGATTCAAAAATGAAAATATTAACACTTAATGCAAGCGAACACGAAACTGATGATTTGTTGCGACTTGAAGGTATTAATATGATTCTGAAAAAAAATATTCATGAACTATTATTATATTTTAATCTACCATTCGAAAATCAATCAGCCGAACCAACTATTGAAGAAATAGTAATTAAAGGTGTTGAAAAATTTGAAGATATTGTAGGTAAAAAAATGGAAGAACTTAATCTGAAAGTTTATGCTGATGAGTTTATTACTAACTTTAGAAATAATGAATATTTTAGAAAAATACCAATTTCCGAACGCAGTTTAGGGTATATAATTGATACAATAAACAGAAAATTAATATCAGCAGATATTAGTTTTACAAAGAAACTTGTTTATATGTATTTATTAAAAAAAGAGGATAGTTTTAAGAATTTATTAATAAAAAAATTACAAAATTATTACGATAAGCTCAATAGTATTGACGATGAAGAAGTAAAATTAATTAGCGAAAATTTAATTTTTCAGATTGCTCCAAAAGAGTTCGATGAATTGGCTGATGAAATTTTTGCTCAAAAAGATATAAAAATAAAAGCTGATGACTTAGCTCAAGCTACCAGAAAAATAGTATTGTTTTTTAAAGACATAATAAATATGACAAAAGGAACAGACTATTATAACAAGTACACACACAGTTTAATAAAAATGATTGAAACAGAGTTTGCAAAACAAAATTCGAGTGTAAACGAAATGATTCAACATGGTATAACTATTCACAAAGATTTTGAAATTAAAAATAAAACTCTTAAAACATATAAAAATGGTGAATTGAATTGGATAAATGATATAATGTCTAAATGTGGTGTAATAGCTTCGGAAAGAGCAATTCAGATGCATACTCGAATAGCTACAGATGCAAAAAAACGTGAATTTCCGTTTCATAAAATCGACCGTGTCAAAAAAAATAAATCAAAGGAAACTACAATTGCAAAAAATCGACATATTTATGAATCATTAAAAGATTTAGATACCAAGCCCGATTCTTCGTTTTTTAGTAAACGTTTGGCTGATTTTTCTAAAAAACTCGAATCAAATGATTATAGATGCAAAATTGTAAATACAGGATTAGTTAGAGAATTATATATTTTTCATAAAACATATATAAAATATTTGACCGATAATTTTAGATTAAATCAATATGATTATGTTTCGCTAAATGATGCACAAAACTTTATACCCGAAGTTATTGAGTTTTATGGAGTACCCGAAAAAGTAATATCATATCCAGAGATTGGCTATTTTGACATTGAAGGTCCCGAAGGAAATATTAAAACCATTGTTACTCCTCTAAATCCCAAAGTAGACTATTTTGGCAATATTAAAAAACCTCATTTACTTGTTATCAACGAAAAAGTAAAAGAAAAAGGAGGAGTGCCAATACATGGTTCTATGTTTGCCGTTGAGCTTGACGATGGTAGTATATTTGTCATTGCAATTGTTGGCGATAGTGGTGTTGGAAAATCAGAAATGATTGCAGCTCTTATTCTTAAATGGCTTAAAAAAGTACTTCAGGGTATTCGTTCTATTAAGCTTATTGCAGGCGATATGTTTCACAAATTCCCTGATAAACATGGCAATTTATATGGTATTGGTACTGAGGTTGGCGATTTTTCGAGAGTTACCGATTTTGACCCTGATTATATTAAATATTATAAATTTTTGTTTGAAACAAGTGCCGATAGTAATGTCGAAGATTTAAATTCGAGAAGTACAATTAGTGGTTTGTGTGATATTACAATGCCCTATAAAATTGATATACTACTTTCGGCAAGTAATTATGCAAAAGAAGAAGCTGGTATTATAAGGTATGACAATCCCGAAAATTTTATTTTATACAGAGATTCGCATGGCGAACGAAAAGAAAAAGCAACAAGTCAGGATGGTCCTCATTTTCAAAGAACATTACTTAGATATGGAGCTGATAAAAACATAAGTGATATTCTCGAAAAACATGGAAACTATATTGACCATGTGCTTGACTGGGTGAAAGATGAGAAAAATGGCAAATATTATTTATCATCTTCCTACAAAATGATGGATAAGATTGATATAAACGAACTTGTTGGTCAAATTTTCATAGGAAAAGAATTTACAAACAATAAACTAAAATATACAATTCAAAAAATTACTTTTGATGTTATAAAAAACAGATTCAATGTGATGTCAGTTGGTGAACAAAATAATAATTACAAATGCTATCTTGATAGAGTTTTGTTTAGCAGCATTTTCGATTCTTTGGCAAGTACACCTGCCGGACAACCATTTCTTAGCGAAGATGGACAAATTGATTCACGAAAACATCTTATAAATGTTCTTAAAGGTGGTGAAGACAGAAAAGGGGAAGGTCGTAAAATTAAGTTAGGAATACTTTCTACTGATTTAGGAAAGAAAGGTAAAGAAATTAGCGGACCTCAAAAAGCAGCAATCGAACTGAGGAATATGATTCAGGAAGTTAGAACTGATAATCACAGTATTAATATAAATAAAAACTATGTCAGGAAATTATTAAAAGAAAAATATCCAACTATTATAAATAATTTTGAGAGTAGTATGGAAGTTTGGAGATATAATTTCTATTTATACCAACTTGAACAAATGAACAAAGCAAAATTTGTTCGTATTGATGATATGAAAACTGAGGTGGATATTTCGTATATTAAAAGCTATAACCCTGTAAACAAGACAAAAAAATTTAGTCCGTTATTGGTAACACCAAATATAAATATTGAATTGAGTAGTTTCAGCGAATCATACGAGCAACTAATGAGTTTGCCAAATAATGCCGAATATGCAAATGAATTTCAAAAAAATGTATTAAATCTTTATATCGCAGATGGATATAGCAATGAAACTATTGTTAATAATATGATTATTCAGTTGCTTTTAATGAATGGATATATACTTTTAACAGATTTGGCAAAAGGCAGAATAACCGAAAAAGTTAGTAAAGAAACATTAGCTTCGGCAAAATTTACTGCTATAAATAAAATAAAAAGTCTGAAAGATAAAGGAAAAGCTCAAAAAAATAAGAAAGCATAGTGTAGCTACTGTACTTTAAATAGATAGTATACAGTCTTCAGTTATGAAGACTGTTAATTGTAGACTGAATTTAAGAAAATTGATATAGCATAAAAACTTTGTTTTTTTAACACAGTGTTGTGGCTTAAATGAATTTTGCAAAAAAAACGAAATATCTTTAAAATATAAAAACATGACTATTTGGGCATTTAACACTCCAAACAAAAGTTCGTTAGAATTTGTTTCTAAATCATTAAAACATGGCATTTCAAGATTTGGCTGGGGATATATTGATACAGCCGATATTAGAAAACTTGAAAAAAAATCGTGGGACGAAATGACCAAAGACGAAATATTAATATGGAATAAAACCAAATTTTTAAAAGAGATTAGCAAGGGAGATTGGATTGTGCATATAAATGTTCCATATTGGGGAACTGTCATTGCTGGACAAGTAATAGAAGAATATAATTTTGAAGAGAGCGACAATGAAATATCTGATTTCAGACATTTTTTTAAACTAGACTTAAAAACAATAATTGAGTTTGAAAAAGATGACCCTATTATCAATTCTGTAATAAGTAATAAACTTAAATTAAGAGGAAAATATTGGCGTATTTATGATAAAATAGAATTTTTTGAAAGTATTGAAAATTTGAACAAAAGGCAAAACAATATATCTATTCAAAATGAAAAATCGACACAACATAATAAAACAGATAATACATTTGAAAATACCAAAATAGAAAGTATTATATTATCTAATTTCCTGAATTTTAATGATATAAATATTAATTTTGCACCTGGAATAAATTTATTTATTGGAGAAAATAATATTGGAAAAACTGGTTTTATTAAGTTTTTATATGCAAATTTGAAAGCATATGAAGAATATGCAAAAACCAAAGGAACATCAAAGGAAAGAAGTTTTAAAGAATTGCTAAGTATTAAATTACAAAATACATTTCAATCTGATGATAAAATAGGAACTATTGTCTGTAAATCAAATGATAAAGATAGCGATAATGATTTAAAAAGCCATTTGCAAATTACAGATAATGAGCTTTCTAATAAAAAAATAAAAATTTCATTTAAAAAATCAACCCAAATTGAAATACCGAATTTGGAATTTTCAGATATAAAACGAAGTTCTACAATTCTGGAATTTAATACTGTATTTATCCCTGCCAAAGAGATACTAAGTATATCTAATGCAATAGAAATAGTTAATGATAGATTTAAAATAGACGGCTTTGATGATACTTTTGGCGACTTAATTGAAGATATTAAACCATATTTTATTAAAAATGATAATCATGTTTTAAAAGAAGTTGCCGATAGCTTTAAAAAAAGAATTATTGACGGTGAAATTGAATACGACAAAGATAAAAGCAAATATTTCTACCGAGATAAAGAAGGTTTTAAATATGATTTAACAATGACTGCCGAAGGTGTAAAACAACTAGGTATCATTCCATTATTAATAAAGACAGGAAAAATAAAAAAAGGAACAGTCTTGTTTTTAGACGAACCAGATAATAACTTAAATCCCCTAATTATCAGAAAATTTGTATATGCACTATTTGAATTAGCAAGTGCAGGTGTTCAAATTTTTATTACAACTCATAATCATTTGCTTTCGCAATATATTTCGTTGTTTACAGAATACAAAGATTTAGATGAAAATTTTATTGATAAAAAAATACCCGATAATAAATTTTTTGCATTATTTAAAGATAAAAACAATAAAACAAGTATTGAAACAGGAAAAGACCTATTAGATATTTCGGAAAATTTAATCTTAGATGAATTTGTTAAACTTCACGATAAAGAACATGAATTTTATAATAAATCTTCAAATTTGTAAGCGATGAGTAATTATAAAAATTTCACAGAAGATAACTTGACGTTTTCTTTTGATATAAATAAATGTAAAGATATTAAACATAAGTGATTATGGAGAGAACCTTTTTTAATGTTGAATATTTGCTGGAAATAAAAAATAAATAAATATATCATTTGTTTGCTTGTCAGTGGTTGTTATTTTATTGTAAATGCACAAGTTCAATTTTTATTCTGATGCATAACTGTCTGTATATTTGAACATCTTAGATTTATAAATAATTGAATTTTAAGGTATAAACGAATTAGTAATTGCAGTTTATGGCGTTAAGAATTAATTAGGCTAATAATCATATATCTGTTTTTTAATAAAAATTTTTTTTCCAAATTCAAAATAATAACTTTGCAACTAAAAATACAAATATGTCAATTGAAACGTAGGGAAGTTATGAATTATAAATTACGAATTGGTTTACACTTTAATATAGGTGTCTAACAAAAAATTTTCAATATTTATATTTTCTTAATTTACATATTGTTAGAATCTTAATAAATACATAAGCAACATTAAATAGCTTTAAAACCTAAATTACTAATATATTGTAAAATTTTATACACATGAGAAATTACAGCGTAATAATACTAATTTTTTTATCTTTATTTTATTTTGCTTGTGGCAATGATAGTACAGATAATTCTAATGAAACAAACAAAGACTCAAGCAAAACAGTTGTTAAAAATAATAACAGTAATAACAAAACTGATAATAAAGTTGAGGATAGTAATGTAAAAATTAATGCTGATTTTGAAAAATTTTTAAATAATTTTGAAAATATAAAATTACCATATACCTTTGAACCTGAATATACAGAAGAGCTAAAAGTACCTAAAATACCGTTAAAAGAACAAATTAAATATCTAACTAAACCAGAGAATTTAGAAGAGGCTGATTTTAAAGAAATGGTAGAATATACTGATTTTTATTTTTTTAAAATGCCTATAAAAAATGATAAATTTCATGCAATAATATATGCTCGTTTCGAAATGGGATCAACCTATTATATATTATGTACATATGATAATGAAGGTAAGTATATATCTCATATTGATTTTGCAATTTATCAAATGATTGGTGCTGGACCACAAGCAGGACAGGAGTTTACATATAAAGGTACTTTAAGTAAAGACTATGAAGTTACTGTGACTGGCAAAGACGAAACTACAAAATATAAAATAAATAAGCAAGGTAAAATCGAAAAGTTGAAATAGTGGCACTTCGAGCCTTTTTAACTTATACTTTAAATGGTACAATTATTCAATGATACAATGGTACAATTATTCAATGATACAATGGTACAATACTTTGATTAATATTAAAACTAAAACCGTTTAAAGTATAAGTAGGTCGATATATAAAAACAACACTTTTGTTTTTTTTATTATGCTGTTTATCAAGCGTAAGCAAAATTGTTAATTATCCATTGTTCATTGTTAATTACTTATTTAGGAAGTTATGAATTTTAAATTACGAATTGATTTACACCAAATTCTACTTTACGAACTTCAATGATGCTAAAAATAAGATGTTTTGCATTCAGTTTATTTTAGTTCAATAAAATAGTTAGTATTTTGAATTTCTATTTTTCAAGTTTTTTTCAGTGAAGGGGTGGTCTTATAAAAATACGAGCAAAAATAGCTTATTTAAGTTTTTTATTAGTTACTAAAATATATTTTTGGTATTTTTCATAAATTACAAAAAGTAGTTGACACTTTTTTTATTCTTAAAAACCTTATTTTTTATTTTAAACCTTAATAGAAAATAAATATGACCAAAATTTCTTAAACCTTATTTATAATCGTTTAAATAAGGTAATAAGGTTAATAATGACGATTAAACTTTATTTCTACTAAGGTTAAAACAAAAAAAATAAGGTTTTAAATCCCAAAAGTGTCAAGCGATAAATGAAAAATGCCGTTTTTTTTTTTTCGTAAGTAAGTTTTTTTGCCCTCGAAAGGGCATAAGCATTAACATGTGACAATGTCCTATGTATAAATATATTGTATAGTTTTTTTTATGAATATACTAATTATTAAATATTTGAAATACTAATAAAAATGGTTTAATAGTTTTATTATCAAATAGTTTAAATACTTAAATCCATAGATATTTATATTATGCTAACAAACAAAGAATTAGAAAGATATAACAGACAAATCATTTTACCTGGAATTGGAATTAAAGGACAAGAAAAAATAAAAAAAGCCAAAATCCTTGTTATTGGTGCAGGAGGTTTAGGCTCGCCTGTTTTGCTATATCTTTCTGGTGCAGGAGTTGGGAATATCGGTATAATTGATAATGATATAGTTGAAGAAACAAATTTACAAAGGCAAATTTTATATTCAACAAATGAAATTGGTCAGAAAAAAATAGATATTGCTAAACAAAAACTACAAAGTTTAAATCCCAATATCAAATTTGATATTTATGACCAAAAATTGGACAATGATAATGCAAACAAGATAATTAATAAATATGATATAATAATTGATTGTCCTGATAACTTCGAGACAAGATATATTTGTTCTGATACTTGTTCGGAACTAAACAAAATACATGTTTTTGGTTCTATTTTTAAGTACGAAGGGCAAGTTTCGGTGTTTAACTATAACAATGGACCAACATATCGTACATTATTCCCCGATAAGGGTAAACCTCCAAAAAATATAGATAAAGGAGTATTTGGTATATTACCAGGAATCATTGGTTCAATGCAAGCAAATGAAGCATTAAAAATAATTACAGGTGTAGGCGAAGTTCTTTCAGGAAAGTTATTAATAATAAATACTTTAACATATTTAACAACAATAGTTAAAATATAAGTAAGGTCTTCGACCTATTTAATGTTGCTTACGATTAGTACAAAGATAATTTAATCAGGAAGTTATGAATAAGTAAATGTTGAAAAACTTTTGTAACAGTACTTAATAAACGGTATTTCAAAAAGTAAGCTCTATACTAAATAGGTAAAAACTTTTGTATGGGTGCTTAGTCTTACAAAAGTTTTTCGACATTTGCTTTTGTACAATTGGCTACATGATAGTAATTTATAAAAATGTGTAAGCCATATTAAATAGGACAAAAACCTTAGTTTATTATTTAATAAAAATTTCAACTCTAATATTTTTTTTACGATTAGATGGATTGGAGTCAATTATAATAGGCTTTTTTTTTCCAAACCATTTAGTTTTTATTCTATTTTTACTAATTCCAGCATTACATAATATATCTTCTATTTTTTTTGCTCTTTTTTTTGATATAATTAGCATTAAATCTCTTGCTCCAAAATAATCTGTATAACCATGAATTTCTATTATTTTGTTGCTTTTTATTTTCAAAATTTGGAAAAGAGTATCAATTTGATTTCTGGCGTAGGTTTCATTTAAAAAATTGGATGAAGCACTCTCAAAAAAAATTTTAAATTTTTTCTTATTTATAAGATTATTTTTTTTCTTTTCAATTTTTTTATTTGGTTTATAGATAACTTTACTAACAGATATGTCTTTTTTTTTTTTAATTTTTTTTGATTGTCTTATTTCAATATATTTTTTGTTGTTTTTATAATATGGAGCATCATTTTTTATTGCAAATAATCCACTACCTGCTGTACCAATCCACACAATACTATCAGTACCTACACTAATAGAAGTAGCATAATATCCCCTATATCCATTAGATTTATTATACAAAACAACATCGTTTGTAAACTGATTATATTTTATAACCGAGTTTGAAGCTATCCATAAATTTCCTTTAGAATCAAAAACCATGTCATTAATTCTATTAATAATATTATAAATAGAATAATTATCAACCTCTTCATAATCATCATAAATAGATATGTCTCTCCATAGTTTGTTTACTCCACCGGCCCATATACTACCTTTATACTCATTGATTACTGTAACAACATTTCCTTTTAGTATATATGAAATATTATTATGCCTATCGAATAAAACAATTCCATTAGATGTTGCTACCCATTTGTTTTGTTTACTGTCTATATGTATCGAATAAATTTCTTTATCTAAACTTCGGGCAAGTTTTAACAATAATGTATCTGTTTTTTTTTCGGTACCTACAATGAAAAGTCCTTTGTTTGACGATGCAATCCATGCATTACCTTGTTTATCAAATGTTAGATGTGTTACATATATACCTGGAGTATTTGAAAAATATATTTGTGGAGATAAATTTTCTATATTGTTTATAAACCCTTTGTTCGATGCTGCCCATAGCTGCCCTTTGTTATCAATGGCTGTTTTGTAGTATTTGCTTCGTTTTGTCGAATTTAATTCAAATACTTTATTATTTACAAGTTTGGCTATTCCAATTTTTTTAAGACATACGTAAGTTCTATTGCTATCAATATTAATATCTATAATTGGATAACTTTTTATTTTATCATATTTTTTTGCTTGAGAATATAGATTTTGAAATGGGAAAAATAATAACAAAATATAAAAGAGTTTCATTATTTTAATTTAAATTCATGTATTTTTAGTTTAGTAATACCTCCTTCAACAAATCTTACAGTTACCGTGTAAATGCCTTTTCTGAACGAAAATTCATCACTAATTTTAATTTCATAATTAGCACTTCCATTTTGTATTGGCAAAGGTGTTTCTGTATGCTTATCAATATCTATACCATTGTATGATATTGTATAAAAATACATTGGTAGGTCTTCATCGTCTTTGCCTGTTTCGAATCTAATTGAAATATGTGTAAGCCTACTTGCTTTTACACTAAATATATTTAAGCTATCAAGCGGTATGGCTAAACCTTTGTTTGGACCACGTTTTTGAACTCCTGTAATACTAAATGTACTGTAAAATAATCTATCTTTAAGAATACTTATTTCTTTATTCAAACTTTTTCTAATAGAATCATTTTCTAATAAAACTTCTTTATAATCACTCTTTATTTGATTAAATAATTTTTGGTTTATATCACTAATTATTATTAATTTATCATTCCTTGCTTTTGAAATTTTCAGTGCAATAGCTTCTTTTTCACTTTTTGTTTTGGCTAAGCGGAGTTTAGCTTTTAAATTATAAATATTCTTATTTTGTTGTTCAATAGAGGCATTTAATTTTTGGTTTGATACTCGTAAGTTTGAATTTTCTCTACCTAAAGCTACCAGTTGTAAGCTTTTTGATGCTATATCATTTTTTAGCTTAACGATTTCTTTTCTATAATTAAATATATCGTTTACTGCTGATGCGTCTTTTTGAGCAATACTTGTTTTTACTATAAATAAAAGTAATGTTGTTAAAATTAATTGTATTAAGGTAGATTTTAATAATTGCATAACTAAATAGGTGATTTATTAATAATTTTATATGTTAAGTTTAATAATGAATCTTGTTGTTTTTTAGTATGTAATAAAATTCTTTTCATTTCTTTTTCAGCCAAATCTCCTTTTACATAGAGTAAGCTATCTTCTTTTAACCAAATATTATTATAATTGTGTATATCAATCCATGTTTTCATTTTTATTACAACACTATCTTTTTTATATTTTGTTATATCACTACATTTAATTGAAGTTAAGATTTTTTCCATTTCATTATTTTGTTTTAATAGCTCAACTCTTAACTCTTTAATTTCATGTCTAATATTCGATTCTGATGTTACTTTTGTCTCGCAGCTTGTTGCATTAGCAAGCAAAAGTATAAAAAAACTTATAAATAATATAGAATATTGAGATATTTTAAATTTTTTGTTATAATTTTTCTTTTTGTTTGAAATAAGCTTGTGTATTGATGGGGCTCTTTCATCAACCGTAAAATCTATTGCTATATCATCAATCGAAAGAAATTTTGATATACGTTTAATATAATCATTGTTACTTATTACACCAAAATCTGAAATTAAATTTTCGATATGGTTAATCTTCTGTTTTAACTTTAGCAAATATACAAAACCTACAGTCATTACCAAAATAAAAAAAAAATTCATTGTGTATAAAATTGTAATATCATCTGTTAACATAGCTATTGAATTTATAAGTTAATAATTTTTTTTTAAAAAAACCAAATACTGTTATATTACCTTTGTCAATATGTAAAATGTTCGCTACTAATAATACATCGCACTTGTTATTTTGTAGCGTTGTGTGTACTGTATAATACTGTAATAAAACACATTAGCTTTACAAATATATAATTTATATTTTAATTATTAAAAGATAAATTAACTTAATATAAAAAAAAATATTATTTATAACTGTTATGTTAATTCAAGAGTAATAAATTTTATATATAAAAAAAACCATTATCTTTTTTTTGATAATGGTTTTTATTATTATTTTATTATTATTTTTTTAATTAATTTTAAATTCTTTTGTTGTTTTTATAATTTTTCCAAGTTCAGATGTTCTATATTTAATTACTAATCTATATTTTCCTTTAGTTGCTTGTTTTTCTTTAGTCGTTCTATCAGCACACCATGTTATTTTCTGATTCCATTTTTGAGATATACTCTTTGATTTTTTTACTTCAAGCATTTGAGGTGGATTTGGACAACTGTTTTCACATGGGCAATATAATATACTTTGTTTTGTCCATTTATCACTTTCAAAATATTCAATATTAATTTCAAGTGGATTTAAAATAAAAATATTAGCTTCAGATTTATTTTTTATCACAAAATCAATATTCTCTTTCATAGAGTAACTATTTTTTGTGATTATTTCAATATTTTTATCACCTTTTGTACTGTTTTTTTGCACATTGCATGCAAATAAACTAAAAACAACTACTAATAATATGTAATTTTTCATAAGATTTAAAATTTAGTTAAAGGTCTTTGACCTATTTAATTATTTAGGAAATTATGATTTCTAAATTATGAATTGGTTTACACCTGGTCTTATAAAAACTAATAATTTACAAAATATTATTAGTTCTAATTTTATTCTTTTTTTTATTGTATTGCTTTTGCCATTTCAGGGCGTTTTTACTTGCGAATGTATTTATACATAGGGCGTTGCCCCATGTTAATGCTTATGCCCTTTCAGGGCAAAAA
>JAOZVK010000208.1 GCA_029938185.1 Bacteroidales bacterium
AACAAGAAAAACATGAAGAAACATTAAAAAGACAAAAAGCAGAACAAGAAAAACAGGAAGAAAAGATGAAAAGAGAGAAAGCAGAAATATTCGCAAAAATAATGAAACTAAAATTTATTAATAAATTAGATAATGAAACAATTGCGAAGAAATTAGAAATAACAAGCCAATATATTGAAAAAATATTAAATCTATAAAATCATTTTCGGACATAAAAATATACTAAATTAGCTTAAAAACTTTATTTTTATTAAATCTTTTGTTATGGCTTAATAGTATTTGCATAAAACATGGCATGTTTTATATTTCAAATAAATTTTACTTTTTTTTCAGCCACAGCGTGGCAAAAGTATGGTAGTAAACATGCTAAACACATATGTTTAAAGTTCCGTAGGAACGATATTATGCAATATGTCTAAAATATTAATTTTGTATAAATACTATCAAGCCACAACACTTTATTAAATCTTTATATGTTATTATTCAATATTTTGTACCATTGTATCATTGAACCATTGAAAGTATAGCTATAAATTTTTAGGAGTATTATTTACAAATCGAAGCATTATATTTATAGTTTTAAGTGCATCGTTAATATTCGAAATATTTAAAAATCTAATACTTAGTTTTTCATTTCGTTCTTTCATCTCACATTTTTTATTATAAAATTGTACAAATTCAATAGTTTTAATAAATAATTGAGAATTATAAAAAGATGATTCTTTATTAGAAACAAAAAAACAGCGCATTATACTGTTTTTAAGTATAATTCTTTCAAAACCAATATTTATTGCATTTCTTCGTAGTTTTACAACATCTAATAATTCAATACTTTGTTTTGGCATAGCACCAAATCTATCAATAAGTTCGGTTTTAAATGCTTCTAAATCATTAATATCTGTAATATTATCTAATGTTTTATAAATTTTAAGCCTTTCTGAAATATTTTCAATATAATCATCTGGAAAAAGCAACTCAAAATCAGTATCAATAATACAATCAGAAACATATTGTATATCATTATTAGTTATTACATTTTCGGTAGTTTCTGTATTTTCGGAAAACAATTTTTTGTATTCCTTTTCTTTTAATTCTAAAATTGCCTCATCTAATATTTTATGATAAGTTTCGAAACCAATATCTGCAATAAATCCACTTTGCTCACTTCCAAGCATATTTCCTGCTCCTCTGATGTCTAAATCTTGTAATGCAATATTAAAACCGCTTCCAAGCTCCGAAAAATTTTCAAGTGCATTTAGTCTTCTTCGTGCTTGATTTGTTAATAAATTTGGTGAAGGAGTCAGTAAATAACAAAAAGCTTTTTTATTTGATCTACCAACCCTACCTCTTAATTGATGCAAATCGCTTAGTCCAAAATTTTGAGCATCATTTATAATTATTGTATTTGCATTCGGAATATCAAGCCCCGATTCTATTATGGTTGTGGCTAACAAAACACCAAACTTTTGATTTATAAAATCAAGCATAATTTTCTCCAATTCTGTACCCTTTACTCTGCCATGTACAACAGCTGTTCTAACATTAGGACAAAGTCTATTTATCAAATTTTCAAGCTCGTATATATTTTGAATCCTATTGTTTATAAAAAAAACCTGACCATTTCTTTCTATTTCATAATTTATAACTTCTTTTATTATTTCATCGTTAAAAGTATGAAGTTCGGTAAGAATAGGATATCTATTTGGCGGAGCAGTGTTAATAATTGATAAATCTCTTGCTCCCATCAACGAAAATTGGAGTGTTCTTGGAATTGGTGTTGCCGTGAGTGTAAGCGTATCTACATTAGCTTTTATTTGTTTTAGTTTTTCTTTAATGCTAACTCCGAATTTTTGTTCTTCGTCAATAATTAATAAACCTAAATCCTTATATTTAATATCTTTACTAACAATTCTGTGTGTTCCTATTATAATATCAATTTTACCGTTTGTTAGGTTTTTAACAGTTTCTTTTTGCTGTTTTGTTGTTCTAAACCTATTCAAATAATCAATATTACAAGGAAATTCGGCTAACCTTTCTGTAAATGTTTTATAATGCTGAAATGCTAATATTGTAGTTGGTACTAATAATGCAACCTGTTTACTATCAGCCACTGCTTTAAAAGCAGCTCTTAGTGCAACTTCAGTTTTACCAAATCCAACATCGCCACAAATAAGCCTATCCATAGGTTTATTATTTTCCATATCTGTTTTGACATCATTTGTTGCTTTAAACTGGTCTGGAGTATCTTCGTAAATAAATGAAGCTTCCAACATTTGTTGTAGATACGAATCGGGCGAAAAACTGTAACCTTTTTGTGTTTTTCGTTTTGCATATATTTTTATTAAGTCTTTGGCAATATCTTTTACTTTATTCTTTGTTTTTTGTTTTAGTTTTTGCCACGTAGCCGAACCTAATTTGTATATTTTAGGAACTTCGCCTTCTTTTCCTTTGTATTTTGATATACGGTGAAGCGAGTGTACACTAACATGCAGTATATCTTTATCTTTGTATACTAATCTGACTGTTTCTTGTTTTCTATCATTAATTGTGATTGTTTCTAAGCCTCCGAAAATACCAATTCCATGATCAATATGAACTACATAGTCACCTGGTTTTAGGTTGTTTATTTCGCTTATTGTTAAAGCCTCTTTTGTGTTTTTCTTTAGATTTTTTTTAATCTTAAATTTGTGGTATCTGTTAAAAATTTGATGGTCGGTATAAATACTTATGTGTAAATCATTATCAATAAAACCACTATGCACCAATGATTCCATTATTTGATACTGGGGGGCATTTTTCTCATCATTAGATTTTAATATAGCATTTATTCTTTCAATCTGACTTTTACTATCCGATAGAATAATGTTTGTATAATCATTTTCTGAATTTTCATTTAAATTTTTAATAAGAAGCTCAAAATTTTTATTAAAATTTGTTTGCAACGAAATATTAAACTTATATTTAATTGATTCGAAATATGGTTTATTATTAAACTCAAATAGTTTAAAATTTTTTAATTTTTCAATAAAATTTTCATCAGATATAAACAGATTTTCGATTGAATTATTATTTATTTTATTAATCTCAAACTCATTTTGTTCAACTTTTTCTAATAACTGTTTTAATTTATTTTTTGAAAAAATAATATTGTTAATCCAAATAGTACTATCGCTATTTATATAGTCGAATATTGATTCTCTCGAATCGCCATATAACTTATCGTGTACATTTGGTATTATGGTTACTTTGTCGAATTTTGCTTTAGATAATTGAGTTACAGTATCAAAAGTTCTGATAGTATCAACTTCATTATCAAAAAAATCAATTCTATATGGATAATCGTTCGAATAAGAATAAATATCTATAATACTACCTCTGATAGAAAACTGTCCAGGTTCGTATACAAAATCTACCTTATTGAAATTGTATTCGAGCAATATTTCAACAACAAAATCAATTGGAATATTTTCATTTTTGTTAATTTCTAAAGTGTTTGCTTCGAGATTTGATTTTGAAACAACTTTCTCAAATATTGCTTCGGGATAGCTTATAATAAAAAAATTGTTATCAGAATTAAGCTTGTTTAAAACTTCGGTTCGTAAAACAACATCATAGCTATCAACTTTATCAAAAATTCCTGTTCGTTTATATGATGAAGGGAAAAAAAGGACTTTGTTATCATCAATATTTTTAAGGTCGGTATAAAAGTATGCAGCCTCTTCCTTATCATTCATTATGACAAATTGAGTATTTTTTTGTTGTTTTACACAATTATAAAAAAAAAGACTCTTTGATGAACCCAATAAGCCCAATAATGCAATTTTATCTTTACTGTTAATATCATTGATATGATTATTTACTAAAGTAAAATTATCATGTTCTGAATAGATATTTTTTAGATTTTTAATATTCATTTTTTTATAATAATTTATAGGTAAAGACTGATGAGTTTAAAGCTAAAAACTAAAGTTTGTTTCCACATTTTTTTTTTAATATATTATAACACCTTAGATAAAGATTTTATTTTACATATTTTTTCACAATAATTCACGTAATATGCACTGGTTTGTTACATTTTGCCAGTTTAAAACTGTCGGTGTGGCATTGAAGCCACGCCGACAGTAGGCAATTATGTTATTGATTTTCATTGCAATTTTAAAAATATAACAACATACAACGAATAAGTAATTAACAATGAACAATGGATAATTAACAATTTTGCTTACGCTTGATAAACAGCATAATAAAAAAAACAAAAGTGTTGTTTTTATATATCGACCTACTTATAAGTAAGAATATGTGACATGTTTCAAACCACAACAATAATTCACGTAATATTATATATCCAAAAATCAGCACAAAATACTAATTTTATTGGCTCTTAAAGTTCATTTATGTACAAATTTAATTTTATTTTTTAGGAATGGGCTTTAATTAACTAATAATCAGTTATAGATAAATTATTCAAACATAAGTATTATAAAAGGATAGAAAAACCTCTCTTCTATATATGTCAAAATAAAATAGTGTACATTATATTGAATGGAAATTAGTGCTATCCGTCAGAAGTTGGACAGTCTTGTTTATCAGGTATTTCATAATAGGATAAAATCAATCCTGTAAATCCTGTCAAAAAATATAATAATGTCCAATACTATACGTGTAGCCGAAATTAGCTAAAAAACAACTGTCTTATTTTTCGTGGAGAGTCAAAACTTATTTGGTAAGTTGCTATTATTATTTTAATTTTCTTTAATTGTTCTATTAATACTGATATTTCTTGATTATTTATTTTTCCAGTAATAATTAGAAGAAAATCAATGTTTTTAAATTTTTTTATCAAAATACCATTCTCACATCTATTTGAAATTAATCTAAATGTACGATTTTCGGTTTCGTAATAAAAAACCGAAAATTGTTGAATTTTATCAATTTTTTTTACATATACCTCAATACTTTTTCCTTGAGTTAATTCAAAGTTTAAGGATTCGTTAATAGCCCAACTCACCCTGTAATCGCTTTGGTGTGAAGCAATTCCTATTAGGATTAGTTCTGAATCGAAATCTAATCTATGTACTTTTTTTTGATCTTTAGGCATTAACTATATACTTATTTATTGCATCTAAAGCACTTTGAGCTGCATTTTGTTCCGCCTCTTTTTTTGAATTTCCTAAACCATCACCATAAAATTCATTATCTATCATCACATTTGATACAAAAACTTTTGAGTTAGGAGCTTTTAAATCAGTAATAAACTTAATATTTCGTTTATATTTTTGTCCCCATTCTATCAATTGACTTTTGTAATTTTCATTAATGTGCTCAAGCTGTTTAATATCAATATTGTTTTTAATTAATTTCTCTATTATGAATTTTGAAACAATTTTATAACCTCTGTCAATATAAATGGCACCAACAAAAGCTTCTAATGTGTTACCATAAATATTTTTAATTTTTTTTGAATGTGTAATATTGGAATTTATATGTTTTGTAATTCCAATTTTAGTTGCTAATTCATTAAGTTTCTCACCATTGACTATTTTTGAACGCATTTGAGTTAAAAACCCTTCGGGATATTTATCAAAAGCATGATACAAATAGTCGCTTATAACTGCATCTAAAATTGCATCGCCCAAATATTCCAAACGTTCATTATTTAAAGCAACACCGTTCCCCTCAATTATTGAAGCTGATTTATGAATAAATGCCAACTCATAATACTTTATGTTATTAGGATAAAATCCCAAAATACTACGTAGCGACTTTACTAGTTCTTTACTAGGGCAAAACCAAAATTTAATATGACTTATTAATGAATACAATTTATAATATTTTATAATTTAGAGAAAATAACAGATGCATTATGCCCTCCAAATCCGAATGTGTTACTTAATGATATATTAATATTTCTTTTTTTAGCTTTATTGAAAGTGAAATCAAGCTTACTGTCAATTTTAGGGTCTAAGTTAAATTGATTTATTGTAGGTGGCACAATGCCATACTTTATTGCCAAAATAGCAGCAATAGACTCTACAGCACCAGCAGCACCAAGCAAATGTCCTGTCATTGATTTAGTAGAACTTATACTTAGTTTATATGCATGTTCTTTAAAAACAGTTTTTACAGCTATAGTTTCAGCTATATCACCCAATCCGGTAGATGTTCCATGTACGTTTATATAATCAACATCACTATATTTTATATTTGCGTCTTTTATAGCATTTTGCATTACTTTTGTTGCTCCCAGTCCTTCAGGGTGTGGGGCTGTTAGATGATGTGCATCGGCAGATAATCCTCCACCTAATAATTCAGCATAAATCTTTGCTCCACGATTTTTGGCATGTTCGTATTCTTCAAGAATGATTGCTCCAGCACCATCACCCATTACAAATCCGTCTCGGTCTACATCAAAAGGTCTTGATGCAGTTTTGGGGTCATCGTTTCTTACTGAAATTGCTCTCATTGCATTAAAACCAGCTACACCAGCCTCGTTTATAGAAGCCTCAGAACCACCCGAAACAAAAACTTTTGCCAAACCTAATCTAATATTATTGTATGCATCAATTATAGCATTTGTTGATGAAGCACATGCTGATACTGTTGTGTAATTGGGACCTCTCAAATTATATTTCATTGATATATGTCCTGCAGCTATGTCGCTTATCATTTTAGGAATAAAGAATGGATTAAATTTGGGTATCTCATTGTTTTTTACATAGTTTTTAATTTCTTGTGTAAACGTATCAATACCGCCTATCCCAGACCCCCATATAACACCTATTGTGTCAAGATCAATTGATTGCAAATCAATTTTTGAATCTTCAAGTGCTTCTTTTACTGCTATTAATGCATATTGAGAAAACAAATCAAGCCTTTTGACTTCTTTTCTATTAAAATGATTTTTCCAATCGTAGTTTTTTATTTCACAGGCAAACTTTGTTTTGAAATTCGTTGTATCAAAACGTGTTATTGGTCCAGCTCCACTATTTCCGTTTATTAACGATGTCCAAAATTCATCTAAATTCTTTCCAATAGGTGTCAGTGCACCTAAACCAGTTACAACTACTCGTTTTAGTTCCATGAGTTTTCTTGATTTTTGTTTAAAGTTGCTTATGTAAATTTATTCTAAAATCTTCGATTTATTGACAATATGTAAAACACGTCTAAAACCTTACGAAAATACTAAAAGGGCAATCTTAAATAAAATTATCTAAATTGCCCTTATTGGGAAATTTACTTAAGATTTTTTTCAATATAAGTAACTGCATCTTTAACAGTTGCTATACCCTCAGCATCTTCGTCTGGAATTGAGATATTAAATTCTTTTTCGAATTCCATTATCAATTCAACTGTATCTAAAGAATCAGCTCCTAAATCATTAGTAAAACTTGCATTTGGTGTAATTTCTTCTTTTGTAATTCCTAATTTTTCAACGATAATTTTTATTACTCTTTCTGTAATATTTGACATAACAAAATGGTTTTAAATTAATATTTAATAAGAAAAAGAATTTCCCTTTTATTATGCAAAAAAAAGCATTTAGTGAAAAAAAAAAAAATTAATTATGATATTTGTTTCAGAAAAAACACAACTAATTAAGATAGTTGCTTATTATTAGATAGTTAAATGTTTATATATATAATTAAATTTAAGAATATCTTTTTTTTTAACGTTTTTTAACATTTTTATTTGCATGTTATTACAAAATTTGTCAATAAATTACAATAAATGTTTTGAATTAAGTAAACCTTAAATACTAAGGTCTTCGACCTATTTAATGTGGCTTACGCGTTTTTGTATATTGTTATTATTTAACTAATTATACAAAAATAAATGCCGAAAAACTTTTGTAAGACTACTTACTACTAAAGTAGTTATAAAAAATGAAATATCAAATTTAAATATCAAATATATGAAAAAAATTGCAATTTTTGCATCAGGCTCTGGTACAAATACAGAGCGTATAATCGAATATTTTAGTAACAACTCAAGCGAGATAAGTATTGTTTTTTCTAATAATAAAAATGCTTATGTGCTTGAGCGAGCCATAAAGCACAATATAGAAACAATGGTTTTTAATAGAAATGATTTCCATAATACTAATAAAGTGCTTGACAAACTTACTGAAAGTGGTATTGATTTAATAGTTTTGGCTGGTTTTTTATGGCTTATTCCAAAAAATATTTTAAATGTATTTTCAAAACGTATTATTAATATTCACCCTGCTTTGTTACCTAAGTATGGAGGAAAAGGTATGTATGGTATGAATGTGCATAAAAGTGTAATAGATAATAATGAAAAAGAATCGGGTATTACAATTCATTATGTGAATGAGGTTTATGATGATGGCGAAATTATTTTTCAGGCTAAATGTAAACTTGATAAAAATGAAAGTCCAGAAAGTGTAGCTACTAAAATTCATGAATTGGAATATAAGCATTTTCCTGTAATTATTAATGAAGTATGTTTAGCTATACATTAAATGGTACAATTATTCAATGGTACAATGGTACAATGGTACAATGGTACAATGGTACAATTATTCAATGGTACAATGGTACAATGGTACAATGGTACAATTATTCAATGGTACAATGATACAATGATACAATGGTACAATACTTTGATTAATAATTGATAACAGTTTGTTAATTTTAAAACTATAACCGTTTAGAGTATATGTAATTAAAAATAAATTTATCAGAATATATACTAAATTAGCTTAAAAACTTTACTTTTATTCAATATTTATATATTATTATTCAATATTTTGTACCATTGTAAGTAGGTCGATATATAAAAACAAAAGTGTCGTTTTTATATAGCTATCTACTTAAATAGATAAAATAACATAAAAATACTAAATTCTAAATAGATTATAAATATGGGAAGAAAAAAAATATTATACAAAGATGCTGTAAATGAAATAGAAGAGATTCTATTAAAAATTGAAAATGAAGAATTTGATGTAGATGAGTTATCAGACAAAGTTAAGCGTGTTTCGGTATTACTAAAAATTTGTAAAACTAAACTTCATGAAACAGAAGACGAAGTAGAAAAAATATTAGATAATATCGAATCCGAATAATATAATTATACTTTCAATACAGTCGCAAGTGTAAACAACCTTTTAACTTCTTAGGAATGCTTCTATAATATACTCTAAATAAGTTATAATTTTAACATTAACAAACTGTTATCAATTATTAATCAAAGTATTGTACCATTGAATAATTGAATAATTGTACCATTGTACCATTGAATAATTGTACCATTGTAC
>JAOZVK010000668.1 GCA_029938185.1 Bacteroidales bacterium
TTAACAATAGTTGTCGTCCTTACGGACTTTTGATTGCACAGTTCGAAACTTTGCGTCAAACTTTGCGTAACTTTGCGGTTAAAAAGCTGCTAACTTAAAACTGGTAGCCCTGTTTACTTTAATTTTTTCTCAGTACTTAGGAATCATTAAAAAATAATTTTCCGATTTCTTTTTTGTAAGATACTTATAAGTAATTAACAATGAACAATGGATAATTAACAATTTTGCTTACGCTTGATAAACAGCATAATAAAAAAAACAAAAGTGTTGTTTTTATATATCGACCTACTTATTTAGGTGTAAACCAATTAGTAATTCGTCATTTCCTTAATAATACATATTATGACAAAAATAATAGCAAAAAAGCTAATTGTAAAAAGACATATTCTATTTATTTTATCAGGAATTATGTGGAATATTGTAGGTTTAATGCTTATAAAAACATCTTATAGATGGATAAGTTTGTTAGATTCAACTGATATTCTTATTGCAATTAGTATTGGGTTTATTATTGGAATTATTAAAACCAGACTAACTTTTAGTAATGTTGTCAAAAAAAATATAAACAGAATAAAAAAACTACCCAAACATACTAATATTTTTGCTTTTCAAGAATGGAAAACATATGTTTTAATTGTTTTTATGATAAGTTTAGGTTTTTTTATTAGAAATACAGCTTTTATTTCTGTTTTATTTAAAGCCATATTATATATTGGAATTGGTTTAGCTTTATTTATATCAGGGTTTAAATATTATCCTCCTTTTTTTAAAGAACGTATGTAAAATCTGAGACTGTTCAACCCTATTATGCCAATTTTTTAGATACTTTGCTAATTTTTGGTTGTAAAGGATTGCCAAAAAAATTGTTTAAATTTCATTTTGATATTTATTCATATTCTTTTTTTAATTTTAAATTTTTAAACAGACGATAAGGCTATTTTATACTCAAAACTGTTATAAGTAGGTCGATATATAAAAACAACACTTTTGTTTTTTTTATTATGCTGTTTATCAAGCGTAAGCAAAATTGTTAATTATCCATTGTTAATTACTTAGTTTCAACATTAACAAACTGTTATCAATTATTAATCAAAGTATTGTACCATTGTATCATTGAATAATTGTACCATCTAAAGTATAATCTATTATATTATTAAACAAATGCTCATATCTCTTAGCTTCAATAATATCAGTATAATTTTTTATTAAATTATTTTGCAATTTTTCGGACAACGTAAGTAATTGTTCATTTTTATCATAAATAAATCTATTTATTACATTGGCACATTGTTCAATATCTCCTGGGTGAAATAAAAGCCAGCTATCTATTTGATTTAAGACATCTTTCATGCCATCTATGTTTGAGGCAATTATAGGGATTTTTAGAATACCTGCCTCCAACAACACATTTGGCATACCATCATAAAATGATGGTATTGCTACAGCATCGCAAGCATAATAATATGGCAATAACTCATATCTGTCTAAAAAAGGTAATAAATTATATGATATTTGCGTTTTTTTCAGATTTTCGATAGATTCTTCGCTTGCCTCACCAGTTATTAATAGATGTATTTTATTTGCACTTCCTGAATACTCAATTGATTGTAATAAAAAATCGAAGCCTTTTTTTTGTTTCAAATGTCCAAATAAACCAATAATTTTTTTATTGCTATTTACATTATTTTTCTTCCATTTATTAGCATTTAGAATATCACTTTTTGTTAACTGCCAACTATTTAAATCAATACCATTTGGAATATAGTGTATGTTTTTGTTATTTGTAACAGCTTTTATTTTGCTAATTTTATCATCGCTTACAGAGCATATTAAGCTTGAATTGTTTAATGCATAAAGAAGATTATCTCTTTTTTTTGCTGACAAAATTGACAAGTCAAAATCGTTTCCTCTTAGTAAAGTGACTAAAGGAATATTTAACCATTTTGCAAAAATTGGTGCTGATAAAATTGGTTGATTACCACCAAAAGCTACAATATATGTATATATTTTTTTGTTTTTTGGATTTGAAATATGATTCCAAACTCTGTTTAAAGTATGTGCACTATCTTCGCTAAAAGGAAAAGATGTATACGTTCCTTGAACTGTTTTTTCAGTTTTGTATGCTTTTTTTCTACTAGTCAAATGAATAATATCAATATAAACTTTAAGTTTGCGTAAAGTGTGAGTAATTCTGTCGCACGATTGTGCCATTCCTCCTCTGTTTGGATAGTAATTTTCGGTTATCCATAGAAGTTTTAGTTTTGATTTGCTCATAAAAATTAGTTCTGTATTATGCTTAATAAATATACGTTATTGTTTGACTCTTAAAGTTTAGGTAATATAGAAATCTTAAAAAGTCTATTTTTACCAAGACAAATTTAATTTATTGAATTGTTATTTGCAATTAATCTGAAACCATTTCCATGAATATTTATAATTTTAACATTATTGTCGCTTTTCAAATATTTTCTAAGTTTTGTTATATAAACATCCATACTTCTTGTAGTGAAATAGTTATCATCACCCCATATTTTAATTAATGTGTCTTTTCTTGATAATACATCATTCATTTTTTTGCACAAAAGTTTCAGAAGTACTGTATCTTTGGGCGATAGTTTTTGTTTACTGCCATTATATAATATTATTCTTAGTTCTACTTTACGAACTTAAATAATGCTAAAAATAAGATGTTTAGCATTTAA
>JAOZVK010000669.1 GCA_029938185.1 Bacteroidales bacterium
ACTCTTCGTATTCCAAATTATGAAAGTTTTGTAATTTTTTGCTTAATTTTTCAATATTTTTTTCTTCTTGTAAGGTTTTTAGGAAATTATTTTTTTTGGTTTGTAGTTCTTTGTTTAACGAAAGCATTTTATCAGCTTTTCCTGTAAATAAATCTTGATTAATTATATTATTTGTATCGGGAAATGGAATTTTAGCAACATAGGTTGATTTATACCTTATTCTACCACCTTTCTTTATATTTCCAAGAATTGGACAATAATTTGATGCTAAAAATCTAAATAATGTTGAATTTAAGATTGGTAAGTAAATTTTTTGATTAGTTGGTATAAAAAAACAAGTCATATCTGGAATGTATTTATCAGTATCAATTACAAATTTATTTTGAATTGAAATATCTGGATAAATAATTTTTTCAGCATTATAATTTTCAAATTTATTAATTTGTTGTAATTCATACCATTTATGAGTGCCTTTTTTTATGCCTTCTTTTATTATGGCTCTGGATGATAATTCCTTTTTATACTTGATAAGATGAAGAAAAACATTTTTATAATTTTCTAAATTTATTAATTCATATTTGTTTTTAATGTATTTATAAGGAAAAAATAAATATTTTTGTTCAGTAATATTGATATGATATTTTCCAAGTTCTCTACCAAAACATATTTTCCGAAAAAGAAGCATTTCGTTTGCTAAATTTTTTGTTATGTTTCTCACTTCATTTTCAGAATAGATAAATAATTTATTTAAACCCGTTTTGATGCCTGCAAAAAATTTATTTTTTACATACGTGTTTAAAGGTTGGTATTTATTTTCAATTTTTTGTAACAATGAATTTATTGAATTATTTTGCAACACCCAGTCTTTTTTTAACAAAGAAGAATGGGAAATATTAGAAAATACAAGTTCATGTAAGTTTCCATTTTTTATTTCGTTAAGTTCTAATATCTCTTTAAATCGTAAACTTGCATTTGGTTTTTTATTAATTATTGTTGCAATACTTGGAAAAGTTCCTACATTTTCAAATATTTTGGCTTCGCCAAAATCTATTAGTTCTGAAAAAAAATAATTAGAAATTAAACTACGCAATTGTAATCCATAATTGGATTGTAACCATTTATTTGGTGCAATAAATGAAAGTATTCCATTAATTTTCAGTAAAGTCAAACCTTTTTCGTAAAAATATATATACAAATCTGCATTTCCATTTGAAGATTTGAAAGTTTTCAAAAGATGTTTTTTTCCAAAAATAACTTCTGCTCTCACATACGGCGGATTACCAATAACCACGTCAAAACCGCCATTATCCATTATTTCTTTAAATTCCACGTTCCAGTCAAAAGCTTTGTCTCCTGCAACTTCGGGGTCGTCAATTAGTGAATTTCCACATTTTATATTATCGTTTAGATTTGATAATTTTCGTCCTTTTTGTGCTGTGCGTAGCCAAAGTGAAAGTTTTGCAATTTCAACACTTTCATCGTTTATATCAACGCCGTAAAGATTATTTTCAAGTATTGATTTATCAGTGTCAAATAATCCTATTGCATCGCCTGTCAAGTCTGCAATTAAATCATCAATAAGTTTGTGTTCTGTTATTAAAAATTGTAAAGATTGATTTAAAAATGCTCCGCTACCGCAGGCAGGGTCAAGTATTTTTAAGCTTTTTAACCATTTTTTGTAATCGTTCAGCGTGTTAAAAAGGTCTTTCCCTTTTTTGCTTAATCCTTTTTTTGTTTTGTAAGTTGTATCAAATTCTATTTCGTAAATATTCATTTCTTTGCGTTTTTCGGTGCAAAGTGTGCCGATTGTATTTTCAACAATGTATTGTGTAATGTATTTTGGGGTGTAAAAAACTCCGTCTTTTTTTCGTTTGCTTGTTTTAGTTTTTGAAACGCTGTCATTTTCTGACAGATTTTGTTCCATTTCTTCAATTTCGTTTAAAGAATGCTCGAAAATATGTCCCAAAATATTCACGTCCACGTCTGTATTAAAATCATAAGCCGAAAGTTTAAGGCAATCCGCTCTTAATACTTTATCATCAATTTTCAGATTGTCCAAAAGTTCGTCAGGGGCAAAAAGTCCGCCGTTGTATGCAGGAATATCATCAACGGGAATTTGTCCTTTTCTACCGATATTCATGTAACCGAAATATTGTAAATATATTTCGTAAAGCGGTTTGTAGGCATCAAGTTTTTTAAGTTGGTCGTATCTGTCAATTATTCGAGAAATTGAATTTGCAGGTAAAAGTCCGCAATCTTCGGCAAAAAATATAAAAAGTAATCTGTCTAATAATTTTTGTGATTTTTTGAAAAGTGTTAATTTATCAATTTCAGGATTTTGTTTTACAATATTTTCAAATATTTTGGCTTTGAAACTGGAATAATCTTTATAAAGTTGCTCGGAAATGTTTTTTTCGTGAAATCGTGTTTCGTCTTTTAGTTTTTGTGGTAAATCATTGAATATCGCATCTTTGCGTAAAATTAAATACAATAATTCAAAATCTGTTTTTTGCAGATTAAATAAATCAAATTCTTCGTATTCGTTGGAATAATCAACGTAAAAACGCAATTTTTGAAAATTTGAAGTTATCACATATTTACAACCGGGCTGATTAACTTTATAGTTAAATGCTTGTTGAGTTATGCTTGTTAAGTCTTTTGTTTTTGTTGATTTTAATTCAATTACGGCAACTGCTTTTTC
>JAOZVK010000012.1 GCA_029938185.1 Bacteroidales bacterium
TACCATCGGTGGCATGCCAATAGAACATGCCTAAAGGCATTTAAAGTAATGCGTTGTATCATAGAAACATCTTATTTTTCACATTCTACATTAAATATTTTTATTTATTTATGTGTAACTTTAGGTAACCTATATTAACTTTTAATTTGCGATTGTTTTTGAAAAAAAGAACTGTTTTTGTGAGTTCTGATTCTTTGTGAATAAATTATCGGAAATTTATCCCGTTTTTAGTTATTAAGTTAAGTACTGTTACAAAAAAATTTCAACATTCACCTATTCATAACTTACTGATTAAGTCGTTTTTGTATTAATGCGTAAGCAACTATAAATTAGGTTGAAGACCTTAATTATCATTTTTATAATTTATTAATTATACTTGCCGAATATGCAGCACCAAAACCATTATCAATATTTACAACCGTTACACTATTTGCACAACTTGTAAGCATTGCGAGTAATGCTGAAATACCTCCAAAATTTGCTCCATAACCTATACTTGTAGGGACAGCAATAACTGGTTTATCAGTCATTCCAGCTACAACACTGGCGAGGGCACCTTCCATGCCAGCTATTACTATCAAAACTTTTGCTTGTCTAATTAAAGACATTTTACCGTATAGGCGATGAAGTCCTGCAACTCCTGCATCATAAATTTTTATAACTTTATTTCCGAAAATTACGGCAGTTTCAACAGCTTCTTCTGCAACTGACATATCAGATGTTCCTGCTGTAATTATAGCTATTGAGCTTTGTGTTAATTCTGTTTTTTTGTTAATTATTGATATTGTTTTGCCTATTTTATTATATTTTGCAGTAGGAATGATTTTAATAAGTTTTTCAAATACAGTTTTTTCTGCTCTTGTTGCCAAAATATTACTTTTTCGGCTGTGCATATATTCTATTATTTCTATAATCTGCTCGTCTGTTTTTCCTTCACAATATATTACTTCTGGGTAGCCTGAACGCAACTCTCTATGGTTATCAATTTTAGCAAATTCCAAATCTTTATACGGTAGCTCAATTAATTCATTAGTAGCTGTTTCGATATCAGTATTTCCTTGTTTTACTTGTTGAAGCAAATTTTGTATTTGTTTTTTATCCATTTATTTTTTTGTTAAAGCTTCCAGTTTTGTATCCTAAAATATCAATACTAATAAATTCGTAACCTATGGATTTAAAATATTTAGAAACCTGACTATTAATAGGTTTTGAAATTAATAGTTTCATATTCTCTTGTGTTGTTTCAATTCTTGCTATTTTGCCGTGAGTTCTTACTCTTACAGCTTTTATGTTTTTGTCTATCAAAAATTTTTCGGCTTTTTCTATTCTTGTTAAAATATTTTCATCAACTTTTGTATTGTGCGAGAGCCGTGTGAGTAGACAAGCGTAAGCCGGTTTATTCCAAGTAGCTAATCCTGCTTTTTCCGATAATTGTCGTATTTCGTTCTTGCTTAAATTTGCTTCAAGTAGTGGACTACGGACTTTTAGTTCATCTATTGCTTTTCTTCCAGGACGATAATCGTTTAGGTCATCAGCATTTGTGCCTTCGCAAAGAAAATTCATATTTTGTTCTTTGCTAATTTTTTTAAGATAACTAAAAAGCTGTTTTTTACATAAATAACAACGATTTTCGGGATTGTTTCTAATATTTTCGGGATATTCTAATTGTATAATTTTGTGTTCTGTTCCAATTTTTTCGGCAAGCTCTTTGGCTTCTGTAATTTCCCACTTAGGAATGTAGGGTGTTTGTATTGTGTACGATTTTACATTTTTGTTCAAAACCTGTTTTGCTTTCCAAAGCAGAAAAGTGCTGTCCACACCACCAGAAAATGCAATACTAACGCTTTGCATTTTCTTTAATATTTCTGATAATTTTTTATCCTTTTCTTGTAATGTCATAAATTTTATTTATCGAAATATTTTTTTTCTGCCATTGTTTTGCAATCTTCGTATTCTGGGTTTTATTTAATTTTCTTACCATTTAAGAAACCTGATTTAATTGTTATTTCTCCAAATTTGGTTTTTTTTGGTGAATGAGCAAAGCGAATGAAGCAAAAAAAACAAAAATACCACTTACGACCAGTACAATGTTATTGTTTTTATTTTTCTATTAGTTCTTTCACTCTGTTTTTTAGTTGTTCAATATCAGGCAAATAAACTTGATATTTAGATACAACCAATTTTGATTTGTCATTTAACATAGCATATTCAACCATTACATCGTCCTTCCCTTCAGATAAAATCAATCCAATTGGTTCATTATCATTTTTGTCATTTATTTCTTTTGTGTAATAACCCAAATAAAGTTTCATTTGCCCGATATGTTCGTATTCAACTTTTCCTATTTTTATGTCAATCAGTACATAACATTTGAGTTTTATGTGATAGAAAACTAAATCAACAAAATAATGCTTATTGTTCAGTGTTAATCTTTGCTGTCTATCTACAAATGCAAAACCTTTCCCTAATTCCAATAAAAAATTTTGCAAATTATTGATTATTCCTTTTTCAATATCAGTTTCTGAATATTCGTAATTCTCAGGAAAATTCATAAACTCAAAAACATGAGGATTTTTGATAAAATCGTCTTCTGATGTTATAATTTGTCCTTTTTTTGCAAGTTCTAATACTTTCTTTTTTTCTTTTCCTATTGCTAATCTATGAAATAACCCTGTTTTTTTTTGACGTTTTAATTCCCGAATTGTCCAATCTTCTGCAATTGCTTGCTTTTCATAAAATTCTCTTGCTAAATTGTCATCAACTGTCAATAACTCGACATAATGAGACCAAGTCAATTTGCCAGACAGCGTCTGGCAAATTGGATAATATTGATATAACAACCTCATATATTGCAGATTGCTACGACTAAATCCCCGACCGTGTTTGACCGTCAAGTCTTTTGTTAAATTCAGTAAAAGTTGTTTTCCATACTCAGCTTTTAGCTTTCCACCTTGTTCAAATTCAATAATATTACTTCCTATTTTCCAGTAAGCATGAAGCATTTCAGTATTTACAGCTGAAATAACTTTACTCGTTGCGGCTTGATACGTATTTCCAATTCTATCAATTAGCCTCTGGTAATCAGTATTTTATTGTAATGTCATAAATTTTATTTATCGAAATATTATTTTTTTCTGCCATTGTTTTGCAATCTTCATATTCTGGTTTTTCTTTAATTTTCTTACCATTTAAGAAACCTGATTTAATTGTAATTTCACCAAATTTGGTTTGTTTTTTTTCAAAAGTTCGTTCTAATTCTGTTTTATTTACCCTAAATGTTCGCAAACCAAAAGTAGTAGTTTCTGTGAGTACAATTTTTTTTAATTTTTCTAATTTATCGCTTTTACAGAGAACAGAAAATTTAATGCCAGGACGACTTTTTTTCATAAAAATACTTGTATAAAAAACATCTGATGCTCCTGCCTTGAATAATTTTGTTGAAACATATTCGTAAAGTTCGGGGTTCATATCGTCAATATTACATTCAATTATGTGTGAACTTTTTTTTTTGCATTGCTACCAAGCATAAGCCTAAGCATATTTGGTTTTTTCGATTTTTTATGACCTAATCCATAAGCTATTTTGTTGATATTTAAAGAGGTGGTTTCCTGAAATTCATCTACAATTACCGATAAAATTGCTGCTCCAGTAGGTGTTGTAGCTTCAAAATTTTGTTTACCTATGCTTATAGGTATATTTTTTAGAATTTCGAGAGTTGCTGGTGCGGGAACAGGAATTATACCATGTGCACACTTTGCAAAGCCACTGCCAAGTTCAATTTCAGAACAAATAATTTTATCAGGTTTCAGATAGTCTAAACAAATTGCAGCGCCCACAATATCAACTATTGCATCTACTGCACCTACTTCGTGAAAATGTATTTTCTCAACTGTTGTTTCATGAATTTTTGCTTCTGCCACAGCAATTTTTTCAAATATTTTTATTGATTTTTGCTGTATGTCTTCTGATAAATCAGATTTATTAATAATATCTTTAATATCTTTTAAATGTCGATGTTTATGGTCTTCTTTTGTGAGTTTTACTGTAACTTTTGTTCCACCTATTCCGTTGATATTATTTTTTTCGGCAATAATTTTATAATTTTTGATATTTAATTTTGCCAAATTATCTGTTAAATATTTTTCAGGCACACCAAGTTCGAGCATAGCGGCGAGGTTCATATCGCCGCTTATACCTGAAAAACAATCGTAGTATAAAATTTTCATTCTAATTTATTTCTTAAAAATACGACCTTTTTTTACATAAGGTTCAAAGGCATCTGCAATTGCAGTAGTAAGTAAAAGGGTTAATTTTGTTTCTTCTTCGGGCAATATCTGATTATTGAAAATGATAAATGTAAAATAATTATTATCTCTAATATTTCCTCCCAAACCAAAAACCGTTTTTACCTTGTTTGATTTCACAAAATCTTGTGCTGCAATAATTAAACGACCTTTTTTATCGGTTTTTGTATGTGCGTCATCTACATAAAACAAGCCTTGTTCTTCTTCTATAACATTGGCAGTAATGCCTGCTTTTACTTCGTAAATACCTTCAATATCAATACCCAGTTCGCCAAGCAAACGAGCCATCATTGGTATTCCGTCTATAAACTCAGTCGAAATTAAGGGTATGCCTACATGTCCTTGTGAGTTAGCTCTGTCGTTCCATTCAGACTGCAAACCGCTTGAACCTACGAGAGACAAAATTTGCGTGTTCCTTTTAATTTTAGAACTCACATTTAACGAGTTTGTTAAGCCATCAACTGCTTTTTTGTTTGCTCTGGGTAGCGATTTGTAGGGTAGGTTTACAAAAATCCTGCTCAAAACGTTAAATTCTTTCAATTCGTTGTGAATTGTACTCGTAATGCCATGTGCAAGCTCTTCAAGGTATTTGAAGTTACCCTCATTATTCTCTATATAATCTTGCACTTTTTTAATTACACTCATTGTAATTTTTGCCATTTTTATAATTTTTTTGTTTATAAATTTAAACAGTAAAATATTCTATTGTTTCATTTAATTCTTTAATATGTTGTACTATTTCGCTGTAAGTTGCCGAAATTTCTTCGGAAGTTGCTGCATTTTGTTGCGAAACGCTGTTAAGTTCTTGTATTGAGTTATTTACCTGACTGATGCCTGTTTGTTGTTCTTTGCTTGCATCTGCAATATGTTTTACCATTTCTGCACTTTTTGTAATTTCGGGTATTATTTTAATTATTTCGTTTGATGCTAATTTTGATAGTTCTTGATTTGATATTGACAGTTCTTCGATTTCTTTTGAAGCGAGTTGGGTTTTATCTGCGAGTTTTCTTATTTCTTGTGCAACAACTGAAAATCCACGTCCAGCCTCTCCAGCTCTTGCTGCTTCAATAGCTGCATTTATTGACAAAATATCTGTTTTATTGGCAATTTCTTGAATAATTGTTATTTTCTCACTAATTACAGCAACTGATTTTAAAGTATTTATTATCATTACTTTATTGTCGCTTAATTTTTTTGCAGATAGTTGTGTAATTTTATTTGTATCTTCTGCTTTTTCGTTGTTTGAAATTATTGTCGCATACATTTGTTCCATTGAAGAAGATATTTTTTCTACTGATGATGCTTGTTCGTTTGTTGTTTCGGTTATTTTTACAGAAGCAATGTTTAAATTTTCTGTTGAATTTATTAGTAATTTGCTTAATCTTTGTGAAGTAAGTATAACAATAGAAAGACGGTCTTTTATGTTTATAAGAGACTTTATTATCTTCCCTATTTCATCTTTTCTTTTACTTCTGAATGTTTTGTTTAGTCTTCCACCAGCTATTTGTTTTGCAAATTCCTCAATTTTAGGTAGGTCTTTTAGGGCATAATTAACAATAAACCAAGTTGCACTAAATGCAATTCCAGTTACTGTTAGTCCAGAAATTATTGTTATTATTGTTAGTTTATTAATTATTTTTTCGTCTTCAATATTTACGTTCATCTCAAAAAGAATGAAACCAGAAAAAAGAATAAATAAAATTCCTACTACAAAACTTATAAAAAAGCTTACTTTCTTTTTTATCGAAATATTACTAATTTTTTCAAACATTTTTTTTAATTTTAAGAAATTTTTATACCAATTTGTTATCTATTTTACGTATTGCTTATATCGAACAGGACTTGGAGACGGACTTTTGGACTTGTTTTTTTGCGTAGCAAAGATAGTAAAATAAACCAAAAAAACTGATGTCAATGCCAATGTTATTCCTAATTATTTTTGTTCTTAAGGTCTTCGACCTATTTATAGTTGCTTACGCATTAATACAAAAGCAACTTAATCTGTAAGTTATGAATAAGTAAATGTCGAAAAACTTTTGTAACAGTACTTATTGTTTTATATAAGGTTTTCGACCTATTTAATGTGGCTTACGCATTCTATTAAGACTCTAATAATATGTAGTTTAACAAAATATAAATATTGAAAAACTTTTGTTAGACTATTTACTCTTTTAATTTGTGGTTATTGTTATTCAGTTTATTTATTCCATCTTCCAATAAATTAACGATATCAGGATTGAAGCAAATTATTTTTTGTTTAATAGAAATTTTGTCAGGTAATGATTTATCAAAATCTAATAATTTAGTTCTTTTTTTTGTTGTCAAATAATAAGCAAATTAATATTTTTGTTATTGTTAAATTATATAAGGTCTTCAATCTATTTACAAAACTTTGTTATTTCACTTTGAGCCAAAGAATACCCAAGTTTCAAAGCTAAATATAAATTTTGACAACCTTCGTCTTTTTTGCCTGCTGTTAACAACGATAAACCTTTAAAATAATATGCTTCTGGTTTTTTTTCATCTAATGCAATTGCAGCATCAAAATTAGCAATTGCTTCATTAAGCTTTTTTAGCCTGCGATAAACAATTCCTCTATTTACGTATGCTGTAATAAACTTAGGGTCGAGCTTAATTGCTTTATTATAATCTAATATTGCATTTTCATAATTACCAGAATTATCGTTTGCTAAACCTCTGTTAGAAAAAGCTGAAGCACTTTTAGGATTTATACCAATTGCTAAATCAAAATTTATAATTGCTTCTTTCAGTTCTCCAATTTTACCTTTTGCAACTCCCCTGCTAATATATACAGTTTCTCTATCTTTTATTTTTAGATTTAATTTTACTTTTTTATTATTTAATTCTATAGCCTTGTCATAATCAATTATTGATAAATTTAGTAATTTAATAAATTGGTCTTTAAACTTCTGATAATCTGCCAAATTTTCGCGTGTTATACCTCTGTTATGATAAGCTTCTGAAAAACTTGAGTCTATCCTTATAGCTTCACTAAAATCGACAATTGCATCAGTAAAATACATAGTATCTCGCTTAGCAATTCCCAAATCTTTTTTTGCAGTTCCTCTATTATAAAATGCATGTTTATAATCGGGCTTATATTTAATAGCTGTTGTAAAATCTTTTATTGCCCCAACATGGTCTTTTTCCTTATCTTTTGTACTACCTCTATTGTTCCATGCAACAACTGCTTTGGGTGATTTTTTTACAGTATCATTCCATAATGTCATTGAATTTTCCCAAACCAAAGTTCTATTAAAAGTCATTACTGAAATAAAAATAGAATATAAAACAAATATTGATATAATGATTTTTTTTGAGTCTGGATATCTTGATTTTAGATTTACATAAGCTAAAGCGACAAAAATAAAGAAGCCAATAGACGGAATATATGCATATCTATCAGCCATAATTGCACTACCAACAGGAATCAATTGTAGTAATAAAAAGATATTTATGGTATAGAATGCTATTGCAAAAGTAATTTGTCTGTTTTTTTTGTAGTAATAAAATAGTGCTAAAACTATTGCTAATGATGGAATCATAAGAAGCCAATACTTAGTAGGTATTGTTCTATAAATAATATCGGGATATGGATAAATTGCTGATAAATCCAATGGTGCTATGAGTTTTATAATATATTGCGAAAAACCATATCCTGCAATTCCTATTCGTTTATAAAGCTCATAATCACTTATATCGTGAATTGCATTGCCCGATTTTTGTGCCAAAATAGCATCAATACCAAATAGAAGAGCAAAAATAAGAAATGGTAATTTTTCGATAATAACATCAATTTTTAAATGTTTTCTATTAAAAAGATAATCAATTGCTATAATGGTAATTGCCAACGAAACTGCCTGTCCTTTTGATAAAAGCGATAACAAAAATAAAAATAAAGATAATATATAGAATTTTTTTGATTTTGATTTTATATATTTTACATATGAGACCAATGAAAAAAGAAAAAAGAAAGTATACAACACATCTTTACGCTCCGATACCCACGAAACAGACTCTACATGTATTGTACTAATACCAAATAACAAAGAGCTGATAACGGCAATCTCGAAATTTGAAAATAATAAATAAATCAGCCAAAAAACCAACAAAGTATTAAATAAATGCACCATTACTGCCGTAAAATGGAATGGCCATGCTTTGATTTTACCATCAGAATCTTTTCCTCCAATCTGATAATCAATATTTAGAGATAACATACTAACTGGGTGGTAATTACCCATAAAATATCTTTCCTTTGAAAAGAACATTTTTTTTAGTGTTTTTGCTGATAAATCTTGCAAATATGGGTTATTTGTAATATACTGATCGTCGTCCCAGTTTGTTGTTTCGTGTGTAAAACTTGGCGAATATACAATCAGACTAATAACAGTAATTACAGAAATCCATATTATGAAAGTATTGCTTGAAACCTTTTGTGTATTTTTTCGTTTTACAGTTCTATTCTTTTGTTCTTTTTTGACTGATGTATCTTTTTTTGTACGTTTTTTTGACATAGAAATAAATTATTAAGTCTTCGACTTGTTTAATGTTGCTTACGCTGGCTAGCTGTTTTTAGTTAGACGCTTTTTAACCGCAAAGTTGCACAAAGTTTAACGCAAAGTTTCGCAAAGTTCACTTTGATTTTATGGTTAAAACAGCTTGAAAACAAGACTGCCCAATTTTACGTGAATAGCCTATTTGGGGACTGCCCATATAATTCGTAACTCTTCATTCATTATTTGAAAGCTTAAATATTAAACAAAATCAATTTTTATATTTTATAATTACACGATTATCCTATTTTATAAAATTAATTTATTAGTTTTGTATGTGTTCAATATTTTTTAGCTAAGTTAATGCAAAGATAGTTTAAGTTTTAAAAAAAATTGCAAAACACATATCATATTGTACGTAAATGTACATTTTTTTACAAAAACGAACATATTGCTTTATAATATATCAATATTTAAAGTTTATTTTACACTGTTGTATACATATTGTTAATCAGTAGTTTAATTTAATAAATTAACTAATCTTTTTAGTATAATAACATATTTATATTTTTATTAGATAGTATTTTAATAAATGCATAATAATTGTGTAAACTAACAAAATAAGAAGTCGAACATATGCTTAACAATTATTAATAGGAAAATTACAAATTACGAATTATAAATTACGAATTGGTTTACACCTAAATATAAGTATTTTACAAAAAACAAATTGGAAAGTTGTTTTTATATTAATGCGTAAGCAACTATAAATAGGTCGAAGATCTTAGTGCTATTTTCAAATTTATCTACACATGAAAAAGATTTTATTTTTACTCTTTATAATAATTATATCACAATTTGAAATACTATCACAAAAATATGACTATAAGTTTGAACGAATATCGCTAGAACAAGGACTTTCGCAAAGTACAGTTTATGATATAGTAAAAGACAGCAAAGGGTTTATGTGGTTTGGCACCCAAGAAGGACTTAATAAATATGATGGTAAAAATTTTACTATTTATAAAAATGAACCAGAAAACCAATATTCTCTTATCAATAATTTTGTATTAAGAATACTTATTGACAAATATGACAAATTATGGATACTAACTCAAATAGGCGGTTTAGAGTATTTTGACCCTGAAAAAGAAATATTTTATCATTTTCAGAATGATACTAATGATATAAATAGTTTATCAAATATTAGAATAAGAAGCTTCACAGAAGACTCAACTGGTGTAGTATGGATAGGTACAAGCACTGGTTTAAACAGATTTAACCGAGAAAATAAAAATTTTGATAGATTTTTGTATGACAGCACAGATAACTCTTCAATATCAAACAGTAGTATTAATAATGTATTTCATGATAGCCACAAAAGACTTTGGGTTTGTACAATGAATGGAATTAATCTTTTCAAAAACAATAAATTAAAAAGATATTATCTTAATGCCAAAAATAAATTAAGTAATCAGGTAATTGGTTTATATGAAGACAAAAATAAAAACCTATGGGCAAGAACAAATAATGGGCTATTCAAGTATAATCAGAAAAATGACAAATTTGAACAAATAATTACAAAAAAAGATATTGAGTTTTCAATACTATCAATTTCGCAAGGACAAAATGATGATATTTGGTTTGGTACAAATATGGGCTTATTCAAATATGATAATATAACAAAAATACTGCAACAATATAAAGCTAATAGTAGTATAAATTCTTTATCAAATGATACCGTTAGATTTATTCTAAAAGACACAAAAGATAGAATTTGGATAGCAACAAGGAACGGACTTAATTTATATGATGAAAAAACAGATAATTTTAAACAGTTTTATTACCCTAGTGAAAAAAATATTTCTGATTCAGAACTAAATACAATAAATTTTATAATTGAAAATCATAATGGAGATATAGGTGTTGCTAGTCGAAGGCGTTTTTCTCAAGGTAGCTTTGTTGGTTATGTTGATATAAACTCAAATGAAATAGTAAGATTAAAACACGACCCAAGCAATACACAAAGTATATCAAGTGATTATATAAGCCGTTTTTATCTTGAGAATACAGGAATAATGTGGTTAGGAACATTTGCAAGAGGAGTTAATAAACTAAATCCAATAAATAAAAAATTTGAACACTACTACAACAAACCAAATGATATTAACAGTTTGCCAAATAATTTTATATGGACCATTCTGGAGGATTATGATGGTAATATATGGACTGGTACTTTTGATTCGGGAATTTCTAAATACGATAAAAAAACAAAAAAATATAAAGTATATAAAACTAATAGCAATAAGTCTAATAGTTTGCAACACAATTCTGTAAATGAAATAATTCAGTTTAAGAAAGATGAAATTTGGATAGGTACTATTGGAGCAGGTATTTCATCACTTAATTATAAAACGGAAAAATTTAAACATTATAAGAATATTCCAAATGATTCGACAAGTTTAACTCAAAACTTTATACGAAAAATTTTTTATGACAAAAAAGGGTTTTTATGGGTTCTGACAAATAATCAAGGTATTGCAATTCTAAACCCTGAAACCGAAAAGTTTGAAAGAATAATAAATAATCCAAACGATAGCAATAGTTTATCTTCAAATTTTGTTTTTAGTTTACTTTTTGACTCTGAGGGCTATGCATGGTTTGGGACTACAGTTGCTTTAGATAAATATAATTTAAAAACAAAAACCTTTAAGCATTATCCAATGAACGTATTAGACGGTACAGGTCCTTCAGGAAAATCTGTTCTTACAATGATTGAGGGCGACAATAATGTATTATGGTTTGGAAGCGCAGAGGGAGGTTTAATTAAATTTGATAAAAAAACTGAAAAATTTAGATACTGGACAACAAAAGATGGCTTGGCTAACAACATGGTTTATGAAATACAAAAAGATGATCAAGGCAATCTTTGGATGAGTACAAATAATGGTATTTCAAAATTTTATATCAAAACAGAAACCTTTGAAAATTATGACTCAAAAGATGGCTTACAAAGCAATGAGTTTAACATGAACGCATCGTTCAAAAACAAAGATGGAAAAATGTATTTTGCAGGAATAAATGGTTATAATGCATTTTATCCAAATCAAATAAAAAAAGATACAAGTAAAGCTCCTGTTGCAATTACTAAATTTACTGTTTTTAGTAAGGAAGTAAAACTATTACCTTACAATAAAAGAGATATTATTGATAGTACCAAACTAAATGAAATAATAAAACATGATGATAAATTTTATTTAAACAAACCCATACAGTATACAAAACACATAATATTATCATATAAAGAAAAAGTTTTTTCATTTGAATTTGCTGCTCTTCATTATATGTTTCCTGAGAAAAATACTTATAAATACAAAATGAAAGGATTTGATGAAGAATGGATTTATTCGGGAAATAGAAAGTTTGTTACTTACACCAATTTGCCTGCCGGCGAATATGTTTTTGCTGTCAAAGCTGCAAATCCAGATGGAATATGGAGTGATGAAGCTACCGAAATAATAATTACAATTACTCCTCCTTTTTGGAGTACATGGTGGTTTAGGTCTTTGGTTGGTTTTTGGTTAGTATTGGCTACAATAACTTATATCAAGCTTAGAGAACGAAGTTTAAGAATACAAAAAGACAGACTTGAAAAACAAGTAAAAGAAAGAACAAAACAAGTTGTAATGCAAAGAGACGAAATACTTGAAAAAAATGAAGAACTAAACCAACAAAAAGAAGAAATACTTGCACAAAGAGATGAGATAGAATCTCAAAAAGATGAAATAGTTGCACAACGTGATTTTGTTATTGAACAAAGAGATAAAATTTCTTATCAAAATTTGCAAATAAAAGATAGTATAAACTATGCGCACCAAATACAAATAACAACACTACCGCCAGAAATTATGTTAAAGCAATTACTCAATGAATACTTTGTTTTTTATAGACCACGTGATATTGTAAGTGGCGATTTTTATTGGGTAAAACAAGTAGATGATTTGATATTGATTGCAGTAGCCGATTGTACTGGACATGGTGTACCTGCTGCTTTTATGAGTATGTTAGGCACAACATTATTAAATGAAATTGTTACAAAAACAGAAATTTCAGAACCTAATCAAGCTCTTGAAGAAATGAGAAATCATATAAAATTTTATTTACGACAAACTGGTAAGTCAGGCGAAATGAAAGATGGAATGGATGTTGCATTTTGTGCTTATAATAAAAAAACAAAATTACTACAATATTCTGGTGCCAACAATCCGTTGATATTAATTAAAAACAATGAACTTATTGAAATAAAACCAACAAGGTCTCCAATAGGAGTTTATATAAAAGAACGAAAATTCGAAACACACAAAATACAATTAAGCAAAGGCGACCTAATTTATATGTTTACTGATGGTATTACTGACCAGTTTGGTGGAAAGAAGGGATATAAATTTATGAGCAAAAATCTTAAATTACTTTTACTTTCGATTTATAGAGAGCCTGTTATCAAACAAAAATATCTTATAAAGAAAAAACTTGAAGAATGGCAAGGAGAAAACAAACAAGTTGATGATATTTTATTAATGGGAATAAAAATTTAGGCTACCCGTCAGAAGTTGGACTGTCTTGTTTTTTTCAAGTAGTTTTAATCATAGAATTAAAGCAAAACTTTGCGAAACTTTGCGTCAAACTTTGCGAAACTTTGCGGTTAAAAAGTGGCTAACTTAAAACTGGTAGTGTAACAAGTCATAAGTTTCTTTAGTATAATTTAGCAATTTTGTTTGTAGCTAAGTTTATATTACAAGATTTAAGGCAAGATTATTGTCGTATTATTTGATTAGTATTTTAACTAATTTTTTTTAATACACTTTTTTTATAATGTATAAGCAATTTTACATATTATTTTTTTTGTTACTTTATTCGTTTCCTCTTTTATCGCAAATAAAAGTAACACCTGAAGAATTGGCTGACTCTACTTTTAAAAAAGGTGGCTATATAGTGCCTGGTAAAATTATAGATGGAGATACTATAATGCATGTATACATTAAGGAAGTAATTGTTTTGCCCCCCTATAAGTTTAAAAGCAGGAGACATAAACGAAGATACACCAGACTTGTACGATATGTAAAAAAAGTTTATCCATACTCAAAAATTATACAAAAAAAAATCTTTGAAATAAATAAGCATATTATTGATTTTGAGACAAAAAGAGAAAAAAAACGTTACGTAAAATCAAAAGAACGAGAGCTAAAAAAAGAATTTGAAGGACAATTAAGAAAATTAACTTATACTCAAGGTAGAATTTTAATTAAGTTAGTAGATAGAGAAACCGGAACTACTACTTATGAGGTCGTTAAAGGTTTTAAAGGCTCACTTACTGCTTTTTTTTGGCAATCAATAGCATTAATGTTTGGTTCAAATCTTAAAGCAGAATATGACCCAAATGGTGACGATGCAATGATTGAAGACATTATTATAAGGATAGAGAATGGTGAGCTTTAAGTCTTCCCCCCTCACGGTTTTTACCCCAATAAATAGTTGATATAAAATAGTGAATCTTCGCAGAACTCTGCGGTTAAAAAGCACCTAAGCTAAAACTTCAAAAATAACCTATCATATATAAAAAACTAAAATTATTTTTTTTTATACTAAATTATTAAAAACATTATTATTATATATCTTTGTCAATAATTTAGAATATTATTTCATATTTCAAATATATGGCTCTTCTATCCTTTTTACCTTGCTTGCGCATAAAAATCTTCACAATACTTGATTATAAGTTGATAATGGCATAAGTAGTGTATTAAGACAGAAATTGATTAAGTTTATATATGTAATAATTTGACAGGATTTACATGATTAACAGGATTTTAAATATGTAAATCTTGTCTAAAGAAACTTATGACTTGTTTCATTAGTATAGAAAAAGGGTTACACGTATAGTATTGGACATTATTTTATTTTTTGACAGGATTTACAGGATTAACAGGATTGATTTTTATCCTGTTACAAAATACCTGATAAACAAGACTGTCCAACTTCTGACGGGTAGTATAAAAAAAGGATAGAAGAACCAATTGTTTTATCATAACAAGCATAATAAGTAGTCTTACAAAAGTTTTTCGAAATTCACCTATTTATAACTTACTGATTAAGTTGTTTTTATATTAATGTGTAAACAACTATAAATAGGTCGAAAACCTTATAAAGATATTAATAGAATACATAAGCAATATAAAATAGGTCAAAGACCTTAAATTACTATTAAATGAATATAGGTATCATTATTGGCAGAATAGGTGGAGTAGATGGAGTGGCTCTAGAGACCGAAAAATGGATTGAAGTACTAAAAAAAATGGGACATGAAACATATATTTTGTCTGGTGAATTTCAAGACTGGGAAATTGATAAAAAATATGATACTGAATTTCTTGATTTATCATTTTTTTCATTAGGATGCCAATGGGATCAAAAAAATGCTTTTTTTAACCCAGAAGAACCTCAACTTGAGTTACTTTACCATATTGATAACTATTCAAATGTTATTAAAAATAAAATAGTTGAATGGATTCATCAAAATAAAATAGATTTATTAATATCAGAAAATGCCTCGGCACTTCCTGCACATTTATCAATGGGACTCGGAATAAAGAAAGCTGCTCAAGAAACAGGTATCCCAACTATAACACACGATCACGATTTTGCTTGGGAGCGAGGAAGTAGATATGTGTCGCCACACAAAGAAGTAAATAATTTTATTGCTGATGTTTTTCCGCTTAGGTTACCAAATGTTTTTCACGCAGTTATTAATACACATGGACAAACTACTTTAAAAGAAAGATTTAATAGAGATTCTGTAGTTGTACCCAATGTTATGGATTTCTCGAAACCTTATGCACAATTTTCTGACTCGAACAAAACATTAAGACAGGAACTTAGTTTGGCTAATGATGATATTTTACTTTTTCAAATTACCCGAATAGTTAGGCGAAAAGGTATTGAGGTTGCAATAAAGCTCATAGAAAAACTTCAAAATAAAAAAATAAAATTAATTATAACAGGAAATCATGCCGACGACGAAGGTAGTGCATATTATAATGAACTACTTAGACTAATTAGTGATTTAAAAATTGAAAATCAAATTATTTTTGCTTCAACCAAGATAAATAATTATGGTAATATTAATGCGACAGAACATTATTCACTATCAGATGCCTATGCACATGCAAGAGCTTGTACATATTTTAGTACATACGAAGGTTTTGGAAATGCATTTGTAGAAGCTGTTTTAGCAAAACGTCCAATTTTTGTAAACAATTATAAACCTGTATATACACCAGATATTGGCAATAAAGGTTTTAAAACTGTAATGCTCGAAGATAATAATCTCACTGACGAATCTGTACACAAAATGAGTGAAATTATTTATAATGATAAGCTAAATAAAGAAATTGCAGAATATAATTTTAGTTTAGGTAAAAAGTATTTTTCTTACGATACATTACAACTAAAATTAGAAGAATTATTTAATAAGATATTCTAAGTGAAAAATCAAATATATAAGGGTTTTGACCTATTTATTACTGGCTATATACAATTTATTGATGGTATTTTAAGCTATAAATTCAATACAAAAAATATAAAAACTTTTGTATTGTTGTTTATAATATTTTTCACTGTTTCGGCTAATCAATACTTGTATTCACAAAAAAAACAAACAATTAGATATGATACGCTAAATATTGAACAAAGAGAGTTTTCAAAAGAAAAAATTGAAGACTTCAAAAATAATGATGATTTTAATTATGAAAAAGATTATAAAGAACCAAACTCATTTGTTGATAAAATACTATTTTGGATAATAAGAAAAATAGCAGACATATCACAAGAAGTAAATTGGAATTATATAAAAATAATAATGAGTATTCTTTTTATATCGGCAATAACATATATGATATATAAAACAGATATAAGAAGTTTTTTTTATAGAATGAAAAATAAGAAAGATATTAAAATTTTTGAAATCGAAGAAAATATTGATGTAAACAAGCTTGATAGTATTATTGAAACCGAAATTAACGATGGAAATTATCGTAAAGCAGTTAGGTATTTATATCTGAAATTATTAAAATTATTGAGAGATAAAGAAATTATTGTATGGAAAATAAATAAAACAAACAAAGAATACTATATTGAAATAACTGATACCGATTATATTAAGACTTTTAAAAAATTCACAAATACTTATGAATATATATGGTATGGTAACTTTTCGATTAGCGAAAAAAAATTTCAGAATATACACTCAAACTTTAATAAATTTTATTTAGAAATAGATGTTTAAAGGACATAAAAAACATATATTATTTTTGCTTGCTTCATTTTTGGTTTTACTAATTTTTGAACTAATGTCTCCAAAAAAAATTGATTGGAGTCTAAGCTTTGAACGTAGCGATAAAATACCATTTGGTACATATGTATTATATGATTTATTACCCAATATTTTTAGTAAAAATGAAATTACACTTAATGAAAAAAGTTTATACGAACGGTTTAACAAAAGTGAATCACAAGACAATATTATAATAATTACAAAAACATTTTCTCCCAATAAAATGGATTTGAACGAACTATTAGATATTGTTTACAAGGGCAGTAATGCTTTTATTAGTGCAAACGAAATATATGGTAAGTTTGCAGATACTTTAAAACTTAGTCTTGATTTTTTTTTCCGAAAATCTATAATTGAAGCAGATACTAATATATTAAATTATACGAATAGTAAAATAAAAACAGATTCTGGTTATATATATTACAAAGCATTAAATTCATATTATATTTCAAAATTTGATACAACAAATTCATTAGTTTTAGGTTTTTCTAAAGATTCATTGGTTAATTTTATCAAAATTAGTCATGGTAGAGGACATTTTTTTATTAATACCAACCCATTGGCATTTACAAATTATAATTTATTGCTTAGAAACAACTACGAATATGTTTCAAAAAGTTTGTCATTTTTGCCAAATAGAAATACAATCTGGGATGAATATTATAAGCCAAACAAAAAAATAAGCAGAACTCCTTTGCGATATATATTAAGTAATAAAGCCTTAAAATATGCATACTACCTGTTAATCGTTGGAATATTTATTTATATTATTTTTGAATCAAAGAGAAAACAAAAGATTATACCAGTAATTAATGCACCCAAGAACACTTCATTAGAGTTTATAAATACAATTAGCAGATTGTATTACAGTAAAGGTAATCATAGAGATATTGCAATAAAAAAATTCAAATATTTTATTGATTTCTTAAATTCTAAATATTTTATTAGCGACTACAATAAAGAAGATATTAATAAAATAGCTGAAAAAACAGGTGTCAATAGTGTGTTAATAAATGATATATTTACAAGGTATAATAATATTGTAGAATGCAAAAATATTAGCTCCGACCAATTAATAAAGTTTAATGATAAAATTGAAAAGTTTTATAGTCAAACAAAATAAGGTCTTTGCTCCTATTTAATGTGGTTCAGAACTGGTCTTATAAAAACACGAGCAAAAATAGCTTATTTAAGTTTTTTTGCCCTGAATGGGTATAAGCATCAACACGAAGCAACACCCTATGTATAAATACATTAGTAAGCAAAAACGCCCTAATAGAGCAAAAGCAACACAATAAAAAAAAGAATAAAATTAGAACTAATAATATTGTCGTAATTTATTAATTTTTATAAGCCCAGCTTCAAGCCACGACGACATAAACGTTTATATTAATAAGGATTAAAAAAAATACTTACTCAGCAAGTTGTTTTTTAGAATCAATTCTTTTAACAATTACGCCATACACTATAAGAGAAACAGCAGATAACATGGCTATTGCAACAAAGTAATACCAAATATAATGAGCATTAGATGCAGCACTTTCCCATGCTTCTCTAGTTTCGTATAGTTTAGGGTCGGGGCAATATTTACTTAATAAAAAGCCAGATAAACCAAATCCAAGAATAGAGGATAAAAATGAATGCAAATGACTGAATCCCAGATATAATCCTAATTCACCTTTTGGTGCTTGAAGCGAAAAGTATTCTAAAAATCTAGGTGAAATAAAAGACTCTGCCAATGCTTGAAACATAATACCAATTATCATCATAAATGCAACAGGATGCATTGTCATAAAACCCAAATCTACTTGTCCTTCAAACCAATTTCCCATTGCCATAGCAAAAGCAGAAACAGGCATAATAAACATACCAACTGTCATTGAAAATAGTGGCGTTTTTTTGCTCAACAGACTAGTTACAAGTCCCACCGTTAGAACAACAACCAATGGATTTACATTTGCATACCATGATGGAGATGCATGTTCACCTGCAAGTCTCAATACATATTTTGGCATTGTTGCATATAGTTGGTGTTGAACCATCCAGAATCCTGTAATAATAATTATTAAAGCCAATAACCTAACATTTGACAGAACTTTAACCAATGCATTCCAAATTTCTTTAAATGATTTTCCTTCACCATCATTTTTAGAATTTTTGTAAAAAAAGTATATCATTATTAAAGCTATTAGTGTCATTGATGCTGAAAAATAGTTTAGATTTACCAAACCCAAATTCCCCATTGATTCGCGTAAAGGTTTTACTATTGTTTTTCCTGAAAATGCGCCAATATTTACCATCATATAAAAGATAGAAAAACCTCTTGCTCGCGTACCTTCTGTTGTTTCCATTGCTACAGTACCAGTTATAACTGATTTTATAAAAGAGCCACCTACCATTATTACTAACATAATAGGAATAATATTAAATCTTATTCCAGACTCTCTTAATCCATGGAAAGTTACCTCGCGGCTATATTCAACAAGTCCTTTTGATTCTAAAATACTTGGAAATATTGCTAAACCAGCATAACCAATTGTAAGCAATGAAAAAGCAATTAGTAATGAGTTTTTAAATCCTATTTTGTCAGCTAGTGCCCCACTAAATGTTGGTAATAGGTATAATCCTGCCGAAAATGAGCCTGCTATTAAAGCGGCTTCAATATCAGTAAAGCCAATAATTCTTGATAGATAAAGCGTTATAACAATAAATACGCCATAATATGCAGCTCTTTCCAATAATTCTACTGAATTGGCTATCCAAAAAGCTTTTGAAAACCCCTGTTTTTTATTAGTCATTTTAATTTTATTAAGTTTAGATTGCCTACAAAAGTATATAAATTGATTATAATCTAATAATAATTAAATTACAAAAATTGAAAATTTAAGGTCTTCGACCTACTTATAGTTGCTTATGCATTAGTACAAAGGCAATTTAATCAGTAAGTTATAAATAGGTGAATTTTAAAAAACTTTTGTAACAGTACTTATAGTGATAATAGAATGCGTAAGGCACATTAAATAGGTATTAATGAAGTCCATTGCTTTTAAAGCAATTAACATATCCTTTGTCATCAATTTGAATATGACGTTTTACCCAGCTTTTTAAGAAAATCATTAGTTTATAAGCAGAATCTAAATTACCCTCAGAAAATTCTTGTTGATGTCTTTTAATTGTATCTATAAACAATTCATGAGATTTTTTGTGTTCTTCAGTTTTATCACAGTTAAAATCAGAAAGATATTTTTCTTCAAAACCAAAATGATAATCAGTATATTCAAGAAGTTCTTTAATATATTCTTTTAAGGAATTTGAAGTTTCACCTGATTTAAACATTCGATATAATTTATTAATAAAATCAATCCATTTTTTATGTTGCTGATCAATTATTGTTAGATTTATCTCATATTCGCGTCCCCACCTTATTAAATCCCCATGATTTTCTTCAATTGAAGGTACTTTTATATTATTATCAATTAATATATCTTCTAATTGCTCAATTCTTGTAGTATACTCAAACTCATTAGTCATAATACTTTCCATGATTCTACTTCGCTCTTTTAAGGCTAATTTAACATCTGTAAGATCATTAAAGAACATTGTATATTTAATTTCTCTTTTAAATTCCAACTTCAAAACAAGTAAATCTACGTATGTTAAATCCATTTCAGTAAGAAGAATTGGAACTTCAATAGAATATTCAGGAATTTTATATTTTTTATTATTATATAAATTATAAATTATTGATTCCTTTTTAAGTGAAAATTCTTTAGAAAATAAATAAGAAATATGTCGTCCTAATACTTCAGATTTTTTATAGCCCCATAGTTTTTGTGCTGATGCATTAAAAAAGTCAATTACTCCTTCATTATTAGTTATAACAATAGCATTTAAACTATTTTCGAGAATTAAAGTTTTTACATTTTCTTCTTCTTTTAGTACTTTTATTTTATTATAATTTTCTCTTTGTAATTTCTTTATCTCAATTTTTTGCAATTTTTCTTTTTTTGATAGTTTTTTTTGTAAGTCTATTATTTTATTATAGTTAGATCGTAGAGTCTCTTCACTTTTTGTAGTTTCTTCATGAGCGGTCTGCATTTCTTCTATATTTTGACGCATTTCTTCTTCTTTTTCCTGCATCTCCAAAGTTTGTTGTTTTGATTGTTCGAGTAATTCGGCTGTTCTTGTGTTTATGCGTGCAGTTGAAAGTGTTGAAGCAATACTTTCTGCAATTTGTTCTACTAAGCTTATTTCAAATTGTTTAAACTCATTGAATGATGCTAATTCTATAACACCCAGTACTTCTTGATCTATTTTTAATGGTACAATTAATATACTTTTTGGGTTCGAGCTACCTATTCCAGATTCTATTTCTATATAATCTAAGGGGATATCTGTCATATAAACTGTGTATTTTTCAATTGCAACAGATCCCACAAGCCCCTCACCTAGTTTAAATTCTTTTTTTAAAAATTTTTTTCTATTAAAAGCATATGCAGCAATTAATTGAAGTCTAACATTTTCGGGGTCGTTGTCATTATATATAAAAATTCCACCTTGGTTGGCATTAAGATATTTTATTAAATTTTTTAAAATATCATTAGATAATTCTTTTATATTTTCTGTATTGTGACGTAAGATTTCTGCAAATTTTGCTAAACCTACTGTTGTCCAGTTTCTTTGGTCATCTTCAATCTTTCTTTTTATTTCATCTTCTTTTGAAACCTTAAGGCTTTGGCTCATATAAAGTAACGAATTTCCAAGAACATCGTTTTTACTCAATGGTTGATATTTACTCTGAAAATTTCCCTTACCAATCTCTATTGAAAAATCAGCAGTTCTTTTTAAACCCTCTACTAACTTATTGAGGTATTTTATCATTATACCAATTTCATCTTTATGAGATGTTTTTGTATTATCAGGTAATTCACCTTTTGCTAAGTTTTTTACTAAATTACTTACAATATTTATTGGTTCTGATATTATTTTTGAAATTGTTAATGAGCTTAATAATGCTATAATTATTGCAAATAATATTAATAACCAATTTGTTAAATTTGAGTTATTAATATCATTTTGAGATGATACATTTAGTCTTCGAACAACAGAAATACCAAGATTCTTTGCTTCATCTAAGCGTCCTATAATATCTTCAATATTTTTTTTTATAAATAAATAATGGTTTTTTAGTTGTTTTTGAAATAATTGTGTACTTTCTTTTTTATTTGTCATATATATTTTAGGAATATAACCAGCTATTTTAGAACTATCGGTTATTATACTGTCTTGCAAAACTATTTTGTCTTCACCATCTGTTGAGACTACTACTAATGTGTTATTTTTTATGTCTTTAAGTCTGTGTATATACAACAGTATTGTTTTTTCATATATATTATATGATTCATCTACTCTATTATTGATTTTTACTTTAAACGCACTATATTTTTCTACACTTCCCTCTCTTGTTTCATTGAGTATATTTTTAAACTGTATTTTTGTTTTTTCGTCATTTTCTACATGTTTTTTCCAAAGTCCATTAATCTCTTTTGAATTTGTTGCATATATTAACTCACTTAAAACATGTAATTCAGTCAATAGTTTGTATTGCAAGCTACTGATTTTTGATACTAATTCTAAATTATGTGTCTTTTGAAGTTCTTCGTTCTCTAAAGCTTCAAAGAGTTTGTATTGCCTTATGCCAATAACAAGAAGTATTATTAATATAATAAAAAAGCTTATTAAAAGCTTTTTCTTTATTTTAAGATTTAGAAAATATTCTTTCATTTGATCAAAATTTATAAGGTATCATACCTATTTAGTATTGCTAAACACATTAAGTATTGTTACAAAAGTTTTTGACAATTACTTATTTATAACTATTTGATTAAGTTGCTTTTATATTAATACGTATGCAACTATAAATAGGTCGAAGACCTTATCTTAGTTTAATTAAATATGTGAAAACTTATGTTATACTTACTAATTAGTGTGCATCTATAAAGTCAATAAAATCGCAAAGCGATGACCTATTGGTAACCCACGATGATAATCGTGAGGCTGATAATAAGCCAATTACATAAATGCCTTTAGGCATAATCTATAAAATTGTCAACTTTATTGATGGACACTAATTATTTAAAGCTATAAATGTACTGAAAATATTTAAAATATTTATATAAAATAGTATTAAAAAAAATTGATGTTATTATGTCTTTATACTTTATCGTAATAAAAAATAAAGTTTTTTTGTTAATTTTCAGTCAATTATGATTAAAATAAATTTATACAAAAACAATCTATAATAATCATTAATTATGTATTTTGTTAAAGAAATTAAACTCAAAACATCAAACAGTATACCAAGTTAAAGTTTTGCGAATGATGTTTGTCAAAGTTTTGCCTGATTAATTTATAAATTTGGGTTGTATGATGCGTAAATGTCTGATAGATTTGAGCAATCGCTGATTTTTTCATAATTGTAATAATTTTTTCATAAAAAGTGTAAAGTGGTATATGAAAAACGCCAATATTTTTAATATTAATCAATTTTATTTAATTTTGTGCTTTGTGAAAATCAAGATAAATATTAAGATTTGGATAAACGACATTCATATAAATTATTTTTTTTATTAACATACTTGTTAATATTGGTGCATAATATTATACCACACCACCATCATTTTGAATTTCACCAAAAAACTGACAATAAAGAATGTATTGAAGAACACGACTTAGAAAATCATTCAACAGCCAAGCATTGTCATGCTTTCAATACAATAAATTTTTACAATAAAAATTATAAAAAATATACTAAAAAAATACAATTAAATATAATTCTTTTACTGTCTGTTTATAAACCTCTTATAAAACGATATGTAAAAGAAAGGAAACGAAACACAAATCAAAGCTTAAAATATCAAACTCCCGATATTTTAATGCAACTTCTTCGTGCTCCTCCTTCAAGCATTTTCACCTTGCTTACGTCTAAATAGATATTTTATAGACTCTTAGTTATTGCTATGGGCTAACAATAGATTGTCATATCTGACTTTTTCTACATGAAAAAAGCTTTTTTTGTACTGGTATGTTACATGTTGTTTGTTAAAAAATATAAAAATTTTAAAAATATATAAATGAAAATAAAAATATTTATAATAATATCATTGTTATACTTCAATTTATCATGTCACGAACATAGTCATGATGAGCATGGAAGCGATGAACATAAACATAATGAAAAAGATGAAAATTCTCACAAACATGATGAAACTGAAATTCCAGAATTTTCATACAATAAATTTGGAGAAAAATTAGAATTATTTTTCGAAAGTAAAGTTTTTGTTGTAGGTGAAACATCAAAAATTATTGCTCATTTCAATGGTTTGATAAAATTTAAGCCAGTTACAAAAGGAAAATTAAAAGTTTCGCTAATAAATCAGAATAATAATTTTTCGATTACATCTGAGAAACCAACACGAACAGGTATTTATATTGTAAATTTAAAACCTAAAAAAGCAGGTATGTACAAACTTGTTTTTCAATATACAAAAGATTCATTAACAGAAAGTATTGAGATAGGAAACATTAGAGTATTTGCAGATAACCATGAGGCAATACATGAATTTGTTGAAACAAGTAATCCATTTGAAATAAGCTATTTGAAAGAACAAATGTGGAAAACTGATTTTGAAACACAAGAGCTAAAGCTTCAAGATTATCATCAAACAATTAAAACAATAGGCGAAATATTACCGGCACAAGGTGAAAAACGTATAATAAGTTCTAAAACAACAGGTATGGTTTTATTTTCGGCACGTAATATTGTTGTTGGAAAACCTGTAAGAGCTGGTAGAGAAATATTTGTTATTTCGAGTAATGTTATTGGTAACGAAAATATTAATGTAACTTATGAGAAATTGAAAAATGAATACGAACAATGTAAAAAATTGTATGATAGGCATAAAAAACTAACTGCCGAAAAAATAATATCAAACGAAACTCTTAATGAAACCAGAAAAGAGTTTATTTCCGATAGTATTTCATATTTTAATTTCCTTTCAAGCTTTAGTCGAAAAGGTGTATCAATAAGTTCGCAAATTTCGGGTTTTATTCAAACTATATTTGTAGGTGAAGGACAGTATGTTGCAACTGGACAAGCTCTTGCAATAGTTTCTGCAAATCAAAAAATGATGATACGTGCTGATGTTCCTCTAAAATATTACAATAAAGTACATAGTGTTAATAGTGCTATATTTAATATTCCTTTTACAAATAAAACAATAAGTTCCGAACAACTTAATGGTAAAATAATTTCGGTTAGTTCTTCAGTACAAAGCGCAGGTAAGTATATACCTATTTTCTTTGAAGTTCAAAATAATGGTTCTTTGATTGAAGGTGCTTTTATTGAATGTTTTTTAAAAACATCTATTATTACCAATCAAATTGTTGTACCTAAATCTGCATTAATTGAAGAACTTGGAACATATTATGTTTATATTCAAACAAATGGCGAAAGTTTTGTTAAACGTGAAGTAAAAATTGGAACAAGCGATGGTATTAATATTCAAATTATAGTGGGTTTAATACCTAAAGAACGTATTGTTATAAAAGGAACTATGCAAATAAAACTTGCTTCACTTAGCAAAGGTATGGACGACCATGGACATAGCCACTAAGGTCTTCGACCTATTTAATGGACTCTTCGAGCCTTTTTACCTTGCTTACGCTTAATTTATTTTATTATTATTGATTGTCAGTTAATTAAAAAATAAAAATGAATTTGTGTGTCAAGCCACAACAAATTTATGGAAAAAGTTTAGAATTTGAAAAACTAATAATTTACAAAATATTATTAGTTCTAATTTTATTCTTTTTTTTTTGCAAACATACGAGTGCGAAAAAATTCACTAACGAAAAAAAAAACATTTTAGGAACTAATAAAAAACTTAAATAAGCTATTTTATATCGTGTTTTTATAAGATCAATTCCCACCGTATCTACCTGCTTTGGCAAATATTCCAATTGCATTTGTTTTCTCAACCCACTCTTTTACACTTACTTTAAAGCTATTTAGTCCCGATTGATTTCTAATTGTGGCAAATTCGCCATAATTAAAATTTTGATTATTTAATTTCTCCCAAACGCTTAAAAATTCAAGAGTATTTCTGTTTCTTAGCCAATCTGTCATAAAAAAACCACCATCTTTTGCTTTTAACATATCGGTTAAACAAATGTAATCTTCTTCCTTATTTTTGATTATTGAAATTATTTATTATTCTTTTTTTGAAAAAAAATTAATGGCTTTATTTTGTTGATAACTACGATTTAATTCTATGTATCTATTATTAACAGTGGATAGTTTTCATTTCCCGAAAATTATTCAATAAATATTACTTGTTTTCTCTTATAACTTATCAAAGTTGGTTGTTTTGATAGAACTTCATAACCAACAAGACCATTTATTTTCATTTTATCATCCTTGTTCAAGTGAGAAATATCGCTAAATACTGTGATTATGTTTTTAAACTTTTTACCACCTATAAAACTTTTTTTTATTTTCCCTTTTTTAACTTCTTTTTTAATGTTATCTACTCCTGACAATGTATCTGTTGAAATATTTGATAAATTATTTTCGAGTTGTGAAAATAGATTGAAATCTATTAAATTACTTTCAGCTCCGCAATCAATACCAAATAAATATACTTTATTATCAATAATAGCTTTAATAACAGGTATATGTGTTTGCTGTTCAAAATCTATATAATTAAGTTTATTATTAATTAGTTTATCTTTTTTATATTTTTCAAAATATGCAGGATTGATTAATGTAATTTTCTGTTTACCATAATCATACAAAATATCATATTCTTTTATAAAATTATATCCGATAATACCGTAAATTTCAGTGTCTAATGATTTTTCCATTTCTGAAAGGTCGATAGTTAAAATTTTTTGATTATTAAGTTGAATACCTGAAAAATCAAATTGTTCTATTATTTTAATATTTAAGTTGGAAATATTACCGTTTACTCCATTTAGATTAGATTGTGAATTTTGATTTTTCGTGTCTTGACTTATTCGTTTTGAATTAAGAATTAATGCCTGTCCATTACCACTATCTAAAATGAATGTTCTTTCTATTCCGTTTAATTGAGCTTGAACTGCAATTAGTTTTCCTGCCATTGTAAATGGAATTGTAATAGTATCTTTTATATTTACTTCTACTTTTGTTTCATCTTTTTCTAATGTTTTAACTTTCATTTCAAGTAAAGACAATTCTTGAAGTTTACTATTACTGTTGAATACAAAAGTAGCCTTTTTAAATCCTAATTTTTTGTATTCTATTTCACAAATGAGTGTTAATATATCATTTTTTGTTATACTTTCTTTAATTTTATGTGATATAACAGTTTCGCTTAATTGAGATAAAAGTTGTTTTAATATCATTTTTGCAATCGCACCAGATTTTTCTGCAATTTGAAAATCAGATGCTAAAAATGGTTCTAATTTTTCTGATGAATGATTATTAATAGCTTCAATTGTAGTTTTAACAATTTTATTACATTCATCAATGTTTTGTGTAAATCCTGTTTGAAACGTGATTACTGTTATTAGTATTAGAATTGTTTTTTTCATATTTTTTATAATATTTTTTATCTGTTTAAAAATAAGATTTTTTTCTATTGAAAATTTGCTGAAAAAATATTTTAAAGTTTTTTTTATAAATGCTTTTTCAGTTGTTTCGACAAATTATTGCAATTGCACACAATTGAGATAGGACAGCGAATTACTTCGCCAGCCCCCGCAGTTCCAGACGTGCAGGACTACCGCATCCAGTTCCTCCGATTATCGGTTCACGGTCTGCTGCAAGATTTATATATTGTGCAAGATTCTTGGTTTCTCAAACGCAAATATACGAATTAAATCATCAAAAGCTTCTTTTGTATAACTCTTTTTGCGTCCACCTCTGTGGTTTATTTATACCAAAACAATCGTGCTTTATAAGTAGGTTATCATATAAAATCGACACTTTGTAAAGTTGTAACTTATTGTAACTCTGGTGTAAACAAAATTATCAATTGTTTATTATCAATTGTCAATTACTTAGTAAAGCATTTTCAAAAACTTGTAGTTTCCACGTATAGCGTAATATCCGTATT
>JAOZVK010000670.1 GCA_029938185.1 Bacteroidales bacterium
GCACCCATACAAAAGTTCTTAGCTAATTTTGCATAAAACGTATTTTTTAATTACAGTTAATTATGCATCATGTGCGTGCGTCTCAGTTAAAAAAATGGAAGAATTTATCAAATCCACTTGCAAATGTCATAAAAAAACGCTAAGTTCACAACTTTCACGGTCGCAATAAATAACAATAAGGGCAATAAAAAAAACTATGAATATTAAAAAACTATCAATCATTATTCCAGCTTTTAATGAAGGAAAAACGATACATTTAATCCTTGCTAAAATAAAAGCTGTTAATTTAATCTCTAAAATAAAAAAAGAGATAATTATAGTAAATGATTACTCAACTGACAATACAGAAAATGCCATAAAAAATTATATGTCCCAAAATCCTGATTTTGATATACAATATTTTAAACATGAAAAAAATGAAGGAAAAGGTGCTGCATTACACACAGGAATAAAAAAAGCTACTGGCGAGTATCTTATAATTCAAGATGCAGATTTAGAATATGACCCGGAAGAATATAATGATTTATTAAAACCTGTTATAAATGGATTTGCAGACGTAGTTTATGGTTCAAGGTTTGTAGGTCGTAATCCTCATCGTATTTTATTTTTTTGGCATACAATAGGTAATAAGTTCTTAACTGCTTTGTCAAATATATTTACAAATCTTAACCTTACAGATATGGAAACTTGCTATAAATTATTTAACACAAAAATAATTCAACATATTAGTCTTAAAGAAAAACGTTTTGGATTTGAACCGGAAGTTACAGCAAAAACCTCACGAATACCAAATATTAGAATTTACGAAGTAGGTATTTCCTACTATGGACGCACATATGATGAAGGAAAAAAAATTAGCTGGAAAGATGGTTTTCGTGCAATCTATTGTATTTTAAAATATAACATATTTTATAAAAAATAATTAAAAACTTAATGAAAAAATATCTAATTATAATAATAACAATTTTATTAATATATATAATATCAATTTCAGTTAAACCAATATGTATTTCTTCTGACCCAGGTTGGGGATTTTATACTTTAAAATCTATGCAAAAAGGTGCACCTTTTAATCATTCTTTTTCACCAGACTGCAAAGATATTAGTAAAGATTTAACAAGTTTAAGTAGTTGGTGGACACCTGGACAATATCTTATACCCGGTATATTTCAATATGTTTTTAAAACGAATATTGGATATTCAATTATTTTTACAGTAATTCTTTTTTCTATACTTGGTATAGTCGGGTTTTATTATTTATTTATTATCTATGAACTTGATAAAAAAATAGCAATGCTCTCTATAATTGTAATATTGTTACAAAGATACTATTCTTTTGCTTTTACAATTTATAATGGTGGAGAAGTATTACTATTTGGTGCGTTACCATGGATTTTAATACTTTTTGAAAAATTTTCCAATTTAAAATTTTATCAGATTATAGTTATCATTTTAATTTCTATATTTGGATTTTTTTTAAAATCTTCTTTTTTTATTATATTTGTTACTTTAATATTATTCTTATTCGCTCAAAAAAATATCTTTCAAATAATAGAACTTAAAGATATTACCAAAGATAATATCTTAAAAAAAATCATTAATAAAAAGACATTCTTTTATTATGCTAAATTAATTTTCCTTGCATTATCTACTTTTTCTATTTTGTATTATTTTTTCATAAGACATGGCAATCCTTCAAATACAAACAAATTTTCCTTTGAATTAATGGATATTCTTGTTCCTATTAGCTCACCAATTGTTAGTGCGTTTTCAATAGATGATTTATTAGTTAGAATATTTGATTTCCCTGGTTATCATTCAATATCTACTATTCATGCAAATCCTATATATTTCTTTATTCCTCTCGCAATTATAAATATAATATTTTACATACTTGTGTTCAAAAAATTCAAATTTTCAAGATATATGCTACTTGTGATTTGTTTTATTATTGTATATACTTTAATCTTCTTTTATTTTTATTTTTTTGATGCAGCTATTAGTTATGAATTCAGACATTTTAGAATTTTAGGTCTTTTAATAATTCCATATTTTATTTCTCTCGGATTAAATTATAAATATAAAATTGTGCGATATTCAATGATTGTATTTGTCTTTGTAATATCCATCTATGGAATAGCAAGTTTTACACAAAGAAAACATAATATAATAAAAAATTATGTAATAGGAAGTGAATATTTTTATCAAAATAATATTGATAAACACACATTAAATATCATGAAAAAATTAGACGATAGTCTAAAAATAGGTAATAATCTTTTTTATTTTACAAGTCCAGAAGTTTCATTAGAAATAAATAACAATAGAGTAATGTCATCACACGCTGATTTTCAAACATTAAGTTCGCTTCAAAATGCGGAATATTTAGGCACTGTTGATAATTTATATTTAATTTTACGAACGAAATTTGAAAAAGAAGGTAAAGAAAAAGCCATTAAAGAAGCTTTTGTTGATTATAAAAAATTTATACTAATTTCAGAAACAAATGATTTTAAAATCTTAAAAGGAATACCTAAAATTGAATGAAATAATATATGAAACAAGATTATAAACCCTTATCATTTGCTTGGTTGTCAGAGGTTTTGTGGTATTTTAGGTGTGCGAAGCACACCAAAAACACCACAAAACCACCGCCACCAAGCAGTTACCGATATGAAAAATCATATCAACATATTGCAG
>JAOZVK010000209.1:0-5469 GCA_029938185.1 Bacteroidales bacterium
AATGATTTAATAGTTTAATTATCAAATAGTTTTAAGTTCGTAAAGTAGAATTATGGTATAAATCTTAAAGATATTACATATTCGTTTAATGTTACAAATAATAAAAACTATCCTGTTAAGATATATGATACAATAAATAGTGGCTTTATTTTTAATATTGAATATAATAAAAAACTAATTGATTCAATTTCTATTAATCTAAAAGCAAAGCTTTTGTATCCGGATTCGAGCCGAAAAGTAATTGACAAAATAATAAAAGCAAAATAAGGTTTTCTATACTATAATCATGTTTTGAAATATTATAAGAGTAGTTTACACTAACAAATGTTTTTTTACATTTTATTAAAATAGATAGATTAATATAATTCATCTAACATATCAAATAGGTAGAAGATATTGACTAAAATAACTAAATTATGCGATATACACATTCAAAACTATCTGAACAAATAAAAGGTAAGTTCTATTATATTTTTATAATAATAACAATTGCTTGCTCGAACGATGAGAACATAATAAACAAAAAAATAAATAGAGAGGAAGCAATAATTAAAAAAACATACTTTGAAGCTGCTAAATTATTTAGTTATAACCAGAAAATTATTAGCACATCAATTGATACAAACTTTTGTTCGGGTTATTTTAAAACACTGATAATTACTTCGGATTCAGTAAAAAAATTGTATTTAGGAATTATGCAAACAGCCAAATTTGAGTACAGTTATTCTAATATTATCAGAATTGAAGAATATTTAAAAAAACTTGAAAGTTATAAAGAACAAATATTATACGACCAAGAGCGAGTCGGTGTTAGTGTAAATATATTTTATTCAAAAATAAATGATTTGAAAATATTATTACATAAAAAAAATAAAGTTTCGTATGAGGAATTACTATTTAGAATATCATTAATACAAGATGAATTTAAATATTTTTTGTTTAATAGAATTGATGGAGACTGCGGTGGACCAAAACTTCCCAAAGTAAATATATTTATTAATACTCTTCCTAGCAAGATTGAAGGATTTGTATATATAGCTTACGATTATTTTAGAACCAATCATATGTATATTTCAGTCGAAGATATAAAAGTTACTAGTGTTTACTATGAAGGCAAAAAAATAAAATATAATAACGCTATTCATTTTTTTAAAAATAGTAGTGGTTTTGATTATAAGCCACCAAAAAATGGAAACTATACCATAAATGGTATTATAAAATATGCAAACATATATAAACGTATTAGATACCAAATACCTTTTTCTCATAAGTTTAACTATTCTGCAAATAATTAATGACACTATATAAGAAAAACAACAACTAAGTTGAAAAACAATATTAAAAAAATTTCATCACATAACATTTTCTAAAAAAAAGGAAGTCACTGTTTTTCAGTAACTAAAAACTAAAGGTTGAAGCGATGTAAAAGCTATTATTCAGGGATTTAGTCTATTTTTAATTTTATATGTTAAAAATTATCGTATATGAGAACCATACATTAAGTACTCTTGAATAAAAGATATTGCAAATAAATTTAAGATTATATGTGATACATTGTTAGTACAAGGATATAGATTATTTATATATAACTGAATATTAAATACATAAAACCAAACAAATATGATAAATAAAAATATTAAAACAATTCAAAACGAACTAAATTGGTTTACAGAAGTTCTTGATACCCGAATGGCATTATATTTTGAATTTGATACAAAGTATAAATCAATTTTTGATATTCAGCTGCCCGATACTACCAAAAAATCCTTATATTTACGGTGATAAATATATTTTCAATAAAGTAAATTACAACATATTGTATTTCTGGAAAATAACAATATTCAAATAATAAACATTAATTAATATGAAATCAAGAAAAAACGAAAAAGCAGACAGTAGAAATAATACTAACAGTTGGCGCAACAACAATAATAAAACTACAAATCAACAAACTGATGAAATAGAAGCACTAACAAATAAAAAAACGGAGGAGCCAATACAGAAATCACAGTTTGCGAATAATAACTTGCAAGACAATGAAGTAGAGTCTATTGATGGGGATACAAGTATTAATTCATCACTTAATGCAATACAACGAAAAACACTTGAAAGCGATGATGCTAAAATGATGCGAGCAATACAACGAAAAACACTTGAAAGCGATGACGCTAAGATGATGAGAGCAATACAAAGGAAAACACTTGAAAGCAATGATGCAAAAATGATGCAAGCAATACAAAGAAAAACACTTGAAAGCGATGATGCAAAAATGATGCGAGCAATACAAAGAAAAACACTTGAAGACAAATATCCAATACAAGCTAAGTTTACAGATAATAATACCAGATTAGAACAAAATAATGAAAATATATTGGAAAGTGAGACTAATATTAGGGAAGTTGAGCTTACAAAAGATGGAGAACAGAAGACTAAAGATGGCCACATAACAAGATTTGTAAGCAAAAAAGGAGAATTACTTTTTACAATAAAAGATACAGAATCGAAAACGTATATTATTGATGAAAAATATATTGAAAGAGAACCGAATAAGAAACCTGTACTTGCAGAAAAACTAGCAGTTGATGCCAATAATGACGCAATTCGTAAATATGGTGAAAAATACGGAATGTTAGACACAAGAGAAACAAATATTGTTGGTGAATTTAGAGACACCAAGGGTCGATTAATTTATAAACATTCTGATAATGCGGTATCATATATTGTAAATGACGCATATGCAAAAGAAGTAGATTATATAACATATAAGAAGGAGTTAAAAAAAATATTATTAAATCCAAATAATGATTTAAATGCTAAATATAAAAATATTGAACAAAAAAATCATTACATTTATGATAATACCAAAGAAGGATATTTATCCGTAGATGATCCTGCATATTTAAATTTAATAAAACATTCACGTTCTAATGCAATTGGTAATGAATTGATAAAAACATACATAACAGACGCTCAAGCTTATTATCACACTGTCAGAAATCCTAAGTGTTCACCGACCACATATAAGAGAGTTGTAAAAGCTTATAAAAATATATTTGGAGAAGAACCTTCTGAATTAGAAAAATCATATAAGGCTTGGACTAGTCAGTTTCTGATAAAAAATAAAGATGGTAAATATTTAAATGACTTTACAAAAGTCGGTCTTCCTGGGTCAGAAGCTCTTAAAGGTGCTCCAGGAGTAGTAGCAAGAGAAGGATATGGCGAATTCAAGACAGTTGATGCTATATTGGAGGGTGAACTTGAGCCTGGTTCAATAATAGCTTTAAATCTGAGCGGTAATGGGCATTCAGCTATTTTTATTGGATATACTTACAATGATACTGGAATAATTGGTGTAAAGTACTGGAATCATTATGTCAATCCTTATAAGGAAGATAATCCAACTGTTGGTGAAATTAGCATTACTTTCTCGGTAACCAATAATACTTCTAAAAAAATGAAAGATAACGGAGTGCCACAATATCTTATTACTGAAATGAAGGGTTTAGATTATAGTCATAGTGCCAATAGTTTTATAAATATAATAGAAGAAAGATTTAGTACGGAAAGACTAAAAAAAATAGGAAAAACAAAAGAAGAAATAAAAAAAGATCTTTCTACATATAGATCTTCGATAATTAAAGATAACTATAACAAAGAAGGTTCTTATATAAAACATGCAGCAGTTTTTACTAAGAAAATAAAAAAAATGAAGAAAAAAACAAGAAAAAACAAAAAATAATATTGGTTTGTTACATCTTCTGTGTTTATAACTGTCGGTGTAGCTTTAAGTCACACCGACAGACGGTTATATTATTGATATTCACGCAATAAAAAACACAATAACATACAACGCATATAAGTAAGAATATAAGTAGTCTTACAAAAGTTTTTCGACATTTTGTTTTGTACAATTAGCTACATGATAGTAATTCATAAAAATGCGTAAGCCACATTAAATAGGTCGAAGACCTTAACTTATTACACATAAAGCGTAAGCAACATAAAAAGGCTCGAAGAGCCAAAAATTTTCACCAATGAAAAAACTAATTTTATTATCAATTCTCATAACAATAATATTTAACAATATTTCTGCACAGTATCAGGAGCAATATAAATCGGCAATTAAGGCAGAACAAAAAGGCGAGTATTACAAAGCAATTAAGCTATACAATACTCTAAGTATCACAATAGACAGTCCCCATAAGAGCGATGTACACAAACGTTTAATGTCATGTGTGGACAAGCTAAAATCAAAATTAGAAAAACAAAACAAAGAAATGCAAACAAAGATAGAAACATTAATGTTTGATAAAGCTGTGAAAAAACACAATAATGATTGGAGAGGATATGCAAATTATGATTTTTATGGTGGTGATGAATATAGAAGAGAAATACTTAACAAAATCGACACATTAGATTTAAGCTCAAGTATGCTTTTGCGTATACCAAGAGAGATTGCCGAATGTCAAAACTTAAAGCATCTAAACTTGCTGGGCAATGATAATATCAACTGGCAAGAATCATCAGAAACATTAGATAGATTAAACTCAGAAATAGGAATATATGTTTCTGTTTATGATTTAGACAGTATTCCAAAACAATATTGGAATAAAATAAAAGGAATAGAAATACTTAAAAAAAAATTAACAAAAATTCCTGAAAACATATTAAAACAAAAACAGCTTTTATATCTTAATATATCAGGATATGAAAAAGAATATCATTTAACAAAATTACCAATTGAACTATTTGAATTAACAAATTTGCAATATTTGTCATTTAGATATTGTAAAATAATAAGTTTACCAAAAGAAATAGGAAAACTAAGAAATCTGACTTCTTTAATTCTATCAGACAACCACCTAAAAAGGTTACCAAAAGAAATAGGAAAACTAACTAATCTAACTATTTTGGGTTTATTTGAAAACCAACTTTCAAGTTTACCGAAAGAAATAGGAAAACTAAGAAATCTGAGTTTTTTAAATTTAGCAGGAAACCAACTAATAAGTTTACCAAAAGAGATAGTAAAATTAAAAAAATTAAATTTTCTAAGTCTAAACTACAATAAACCTAATTGTGCAAATACATGGCCACTATCCAGTAGTTTAAGAGTTTTACCAAAAGAAATTGGAAAACTAACTAATTTAACCGAATTAATTCTAAGTTTAAATATCTTTAAAATTTCAGATATAGTGGATGTTACACAAAATCTTAACAATTTAACTAAATTAGATTTGGCTGATCTTGACATAACAAATTTACCAAAAGAAATCCTGAATCTTAAAAATTTAATTGATTTAAATTTATCTGTAAACGATTTAACAGAATTACCCAAAGAAATAGGGAATCTTAAAAATTTAACTGTTTTAAATTTACGCTATAATGAACTTAAAATTTTACCCAAAGAAATAGGAAATCTTAAAAATTTAACTGTTTTAAATTTACGCTATAATGAACTTAAAATTTTAC
>JAOZVK010000209.1:5569-9232 GCA_029938185.1 Bacteroidales bacterium
AATCTTAAAAATTTAACTGTTTTAAATTTACGCTATAATGAACTTAAAATTTTACCCAAAGAAATAGGAAATCTTAAAAAATTAAACTTTTTATATTTAGGTGGTAATAATTTAACAAGTTTACCAAAAGAAATTATAAATCTTAAATATTTAACTCATTTAGATTTAGGTGGTAATGAATTAATAAGTTTTCCAAAAAAAGTCTTAAATTTTAAACATTTAACTTATTTAAATTTATCTAAAATCGAATTAACAGAACTACCCAAAGAAATTGGAAAACTAAAAAATTTAACTTATTTAGATTTATCTGAAAACAAATTAAAAGAATTGCCCAAAGAAATAGTTAATTTTAGAGATTTAGCTTATTTAAATTTATCGGGAAATGATAGTTTGAATATTGCAAATGTTTTTAATATTTATAAAAATATTTCAAAACCAATAATCATATCTACTGAAAATAAATATAAAAATGAAACCGATGCTTCAAAATTAGAAATTATAATACCTAAACAAAAAAAAATCTCAAAGGAAATAGCAAATCTATCAAATATAATTTATTTGGATTTATCTAATAATGACAGTCTGGACATCGGAAGTGTTTTTAATGCTTTTGCAAAATATCCAAAACAAATAATTATTTCGACTTCTTTGCATAAAAAAAATAATGATTCTCTTAAATTATTGATTATAATACCAAAACAACATTATATACCAAAAGAAATAGGAAAAATAAAAAATTTAACTTATTTGGATTTAGATTCAAATAAATTAACAAGTCTGCCAAAAGAAATAGGTGATCTAAACAATCTAACTCATTTAAGTTTACGCGGAAACCAACTAACAAGTCTACCAAAAGAAATAACAAATCTTAAAAAATTAACTTATTTAGATTTATACCAAAATAAATTAAAAAGTTTACCCAAAAAATTCGGAAGTCTAAAGAATTTAACTTATTTAAATTTACATAGAAATAAATTAACAATTTTGTTCAAAGAAATTGCACGTTTTAAAAATTTAAGCTATTTAGATTTAGCTTCTAATGAACGAATAATTTTATCAAAAGATATTGAGAATCTTAAAAACTTAACTTACTTGGACTTATCAAGAAATTGGTTAATAGAACTACCAAAAGAAATCTCAAATTTAAAAAACTTAGTTTATCTAAAATTAAATTATAATAAATTGGCAAATCTACCTAAAGAAATAGAAAGTTTTAAAAACTTAAGTTATTTAGATTTATCAGATAACAGATTAATAAAACTACCCAAAGAAATCAAAAATCTCAAAAAATTAACTTATTTAAATTTAGATTGTAATAAAATAAAAGAATTACCCAAAGAAATAGGAAGTCTTAAAAACTTAAGTTATTTAAATTTAGATAGAAATGATAGTTTGAATATTTTAAGTATTTGTAATGCGTTTGCAGACTATCCAAAACAAATAACTATTTCAAATTGTTACTCAATAGAAAAAAAATATATTCCAATATTTCTAATTGAAATACCCAAAATCAAAAAGATACCCAAAGAAATAGGAAATCTTAAAAATTTAATTCATTTGGGTTTGTGTAACTTATCAACAAGTTTACCTAAAGAAATAGGAAGACTTAAAAATTTAATTTATTTGGGTTTAATTAGCAATAAATTAACATACTTACCCAAAGAAATAGGAAATCTTAGAAATTTAACTTATTTAGATTTATCAAATAACCAACTGACAGGTTTACCCAAAGAAATAGAAAAACTTAAAAATTTAACTCATTTAGATTTATCAAATAACCAACTGACAGGTTTACCAAAAGAAATAGGAAGTCTTAAAAACTTAAGTTATTTAAATTTAGATAGAAATGATAGTTTGAATATTTTAAGTATTTGTAATGCGTTTGCAGACTATCCAAAACAAATAACTATTTCAAATTGTTACTCAATAGAAAAAAAATATATTCCAATATTTCTAATTGAAATACCCAAAATCAAAAAGATACCCAAAGAAATAGGAAATCTTAAAAATTTAATTCATTTGGGTTTGTGTAACTTATCAACAAGTTTACCTAAAGAAATAGGAAGACTTAAAAATTTAATTTATTTGGGTTTAATTAGCAATAAATTAACATACTTACCCAAAGAAATAGGAAATCTTAGAAATTTAACTTATTTAGATTTGCGTTACAATAAGCTAACATACTTACCAAAAGAAATAGGAAATCTTAGAAATTTAACTCATTTAAATTTAACAGAAAATAAATTGACTAGTTTACCCAAAGAAATACAAAATCTTAAAAAATTAGTTTATCTAAAAATAGATAAAACTAAATTACAATCAGATGAAATAAAAAAATTAAGAAAATTATTACCAAATTGTTATATATACAACTATTAAGTAGTCTTACAAAAGTTTTTCGACATTTTGTTTTTTGTTAAATTGCATGTTATTAGAATATTAATAGAATGCGTAAGCCACATTAAATAGGTCGAAGACTTAGTTGAATAATTAAGATATTGTCCAATTTCAAAATCATTGTCTACAAATGTATTAAATTGTCGATTTTTAAACAATACTAAGTAAATAATTATGGTGCGTAAATGAGAGAGCTTGATACATTTTTTTACATATTATTACAAGATATTGAATATTCAATACAGAAAAACTATTAATATACAATTGCAAATTAAATACATAAAACCAAACAAATATGATAAATAAAAATGTTAAAACAATTCAAAACGAACTAAATTGGTTTACAGAAGTTCTTGATACCCGAATGGCATTATATTTTGAATTTGATACAAAGTATAAATCAATTTTTGATATTCAGCTGCCTGATATAGCCAATGATGCATCTGTATATGCTACTTTTTTAAAAAAAAATGAGTTTGACTATATCGAAAGATTATCTTTAATTTTAGCCTTAATTCCACATATAAAACCAAAATTATTAGATAAATTCCTCACAATCAATCCTCGTTATGCTAGTCCATACACAGAGTTTGGCGGTTTACACACATCATCTAATAATGCTTTTAAGCCAACCGGCGAAACATTGGCATTTATAGCAGCAGGCGATGATTTAGATGTTCGTATAAAAATAGGCGAACTGTTTGAAGCTAATCATATGTTTTTTAAACAAAATATAATAAATTTAGAAGTAGTAAAAGATGGTGAGTCATTTCTTAGCGGAGCTTTAACAATAGAAAGCAATTATATTGATTTGTTTACAAAAGGCAAACACAGCACACCTGTTTTTAGTTCGCGTTTTCCTGCAAAACTTATAAGCACACAGCTCAATTGGGACGATTTAGTGCTTGATAATCATGTGTTACGAGAACTAAATAATATATTGTTATGGATAAAACACAAAGATAAAATACATAACAGTAGTGCTTTAGTGAAGCATGGCTACAAAGCGTTATTTTATGGTGAATCAGGCACCGGAAAAACATTAGCAGCAACATTGATAGGCAAATATACCAAAAAAGATGTTTATATGGTTGATTTGTCAAAGATAAGTACTATTACAAAAGTTTTTCGACATCTACCTATTCTTACTTATTAAATTGTCTTTATACTAATGCGTAAGCAACTATAAATAGGTCTAAGACCTTATTTTTGAATTTGCAAGTCTTTCACTTTCAGGAGGAGCTATTATTGCAACTACTGGTAAAA
>JAOZVK010000671.1 GCA_029938185.1 Bacteroidales bacterium
GACAGGATTAACAGGATTTTCATGTTTAAAATCCTGTTAATCATGTAAATCCTGTCAAATTATTACATTTATAAACTTAAGCAATTTATGTCTTAATACACTACTTTGTTATCCGAGAATTGAATTTTATAACAAGCATAAAATGTATCCTTTCCTATATCAATTCCAACTATTTGTTTTGTTACTTCTTTTTTTTTCATTACTTTTGTTATTTATTAGTTAACTGAAAATAAGGCATTTTTCCCACAGTCTATCCTCGCAGTTGATACGAAATCATTACATATAGTAGCGTTTCTCAATACTGTTCTGACTCGAAGAAAAAAACACAATAGGATAATTATCTGAAAGTGGACATACAAATAAGTATTGTTATAAAAGTTTTTCGACATTTACCTATTCATAACCTACTGATTAAGTTGTCTTTGTGCTAATGCATAAGCAACTATAAATAGGTCGAAGACCTTAGTTGTTGTCTTGGGCTAAATAATTCTCCTTATTCTGTTCTTATTTTTTCAAGCTACAAAGATAAAAAAATATAACTATCTGTTTTTTGCAAACATACGACGGCAAAAAAACTTACTAACGAAATAAAAAAACATTTTTGGAACTAATAAAAAACTTAAATAAGCTATTTTTGCTCATCTTTTTATAAACCCACTGATAGGCTAAGAATTTGACTTTTATAAAAATGTTATAAATTATAGTACCGTTGTATCATTGAATAATTGAACCATTGAAAATATACAAACAAATAGAAAATGAATAAAATAAAAAAAATACCATACGGAATATCAGATTTTGAACTTTTCAGAACAGATAATTATTATTATGTTGACAAAACAAAATATATAGAACTATTAGAAAGCTCACCAAGATATTTATTTCTAATTCGCCCTCGCCGTTTTGGTAAATCATTATTTTTATCAATACTAACAGCTTATTATGATGTATATTATAAAGATAAATTTGACTTTTTCTTTTCCGATACTTACATAGGAAAACACCCAACAGATGAAAAAAATAAATATCTTATACTATCGTTTAATTTTGCTATTGTAGATTCAAGAATAGAAAATACTTATGAATCGTTTGAATCACATTGCAATAAAAGCTATAATTTTTTTGCTGATAAATACAGTAATTTTTTCAGCAAGAAACAACTTACAGAAATTAGAAATAAAAAAGAAAAAAGTGGAGACCGTTTAGAAACAGTTTTTAAACATGCTCAATACAATGGCTTAAAATTATATATAATAATTGATGAGTATGATAATTTTACAAACTCAATTTTGGCAAGCTACGGGCAGGATAAATATTTACAGTTTACAAAAGACAAAGGATTTTTCAAACATTTTTTTAATGTAATAAAAGGAGGTACAACAGGAACAAGTGCATCAATATCAAAAATGTATATAACAGGTGTTTCACCCATAACACTCGAAGATGTAACAAGCGGTGGAATAGGAAAAAACATTACAACCAATCCAACATTAAACGAATTTATTGGATTTACAGAAACGGAAGTGAAAGAAATATTATTATATTATAAAAAGGCTGGAAAAATAAAACATGAAGTAAGTCTAATATTAGATATTTTCAGACAATGGTTTGGGAATTATAAATTTTCGGAAGATGCAAATGAGATAATGTATAATTCAACAATGGTTTTTAATTTTTTGGTAGATTATATGCAAATAAAAAAAATCCCTAAAAACTTACTTGATGATAATACCAAAATAGATTACTCCAAACTTCAACATTTGCTAATAATAGATAAAAAATTAAACGGCAATTTTTCGGTATTGAAAAAAATATCAGAAGATAGAGAAATCCAGAGTAATATAAACTCAACATTTTCGGTAAAAGAAATAGGCGGAAGAGATAATTTTGTATCATTATTATATTATTTTGGATTAATAACTATTGTAGATTATAAAGAAGGTGCTTATGTTTTAAAAATACCAAACGAGTCTATAAAAAGTTTTTTTGCAAAATATATAAAAGATGCTTACAAGGATGCGGATATATTCAAGATAGATATATACAAATACAGTGATTTAGTAAGACAAATGACTTATCATGGAAAGTGGCAGGAAGTATTTATTTTTTTGTCAAAAGAAGTAAAAAATCAAACAAAAATAAGAGATTATATATCGGGCGAAAGTATGATAAAAGGTTTTTTGCTTGCCTACCTGAATCTACTTGATTATTACACAATAATGACCGAAAAAGAATTTAATAAAGGCTTTGCAGATCTTTGGCTAGAACCTGTAGCTTTTAAATATCCAGATATTGCTTATTCATATCTTATAGAACTAAAATATTTTTCGCGTCAGGACGATAAAAAAATAAAAATAGAAATACCAAATATTGTTAAAACAGCAACAAAACAATTAAATCGCTACGTAAAAGATAGTCATATAGTTAAAACAAAAGCAAACACAATAGTCAAAAAAATAGTTTTGGTTTATAATGCTTGGGAGTTGATACATTTTGAAGAAATAGATTGACACTGGGCTTATAAAAATTAATAAATTACAACAATATTATTAGTTCTAATTTTATTATTTTTGTTGTTGTATTGCTTTTTCCCTTACAGAAAAAAACAGAATAGGATAATTATCTGAAAGTGGACATACAAATAAGCACCCATACAAAAGTTTTCACCTATTTAGTATAGAGCTTACTTTTTGAAA
>JAOZVK010000210.1 GCA_029938185.1 Bacteroidales bacterium
ACTTTTAATTTGCGATTGTTTTTGAAAAAAAGAACTGTTTTTGTGAGTTCTGAGTCTAACAAAAGTTTTCAACATTTAAATTTTATTAAATCACATATTAAGTAGTTTGATATACTCTAAACGGTTATAGTTTTAATATTAACAAACTGTTATCAATTATTAATCAAAGTATTGTACCATTGTATCATTAAATAATTGTACCATTTAAAGTATATATAAAAAAGACACTATTGTTAAATAGAAATCAAAACATTAAAACAAATACAATTTAACGTATGGAAACACTAACAATAAATATTGATAACAGTCTTGCCAAAGGCAAGGCATTACTGCTTTACTTAAAAGCAATAGCTTGTGAAACAAATAGTTTCATTACTATTGAAACCGAAATATTTGAGCATAAAAAAGAACACAATCTTTTATTACAAATAGAAGCAGGTTTACAAGACGTAAAAAAAATGCATGAAGGTAAAGCACCAGAAAAAACTTTAAAACAAATGCTCAATGAACAATAAAGTTATAGTAACAGAATTCTTTGAACGCCGAGCAAAAAAGTTTTTAAAAAAATTTAAAAGTTTATCTTCAGAATTATCTGAATTAGAAAAAGAGTTATTGGAAAATCCCAAAAAAGGAATATATCTTGGCTCGGACTTGTATAAAATACGACTTGCAAGTAAAAGTAAGGGCAAGGGAAAAAGCGATGGTTTTCGTATTATTACATATTTGTTAGAAACAACAGAAACAGCCTACAAAATAAATTTAATTACTATTTATGATAAGTCGGAAGACAGTTCAATAACAAAATCAAAATTAGTTAAACTTATTAAAGATAATTTAGAATGAAAATAAAATTAAAACATTATGCAATCATATACAACAAATAAAGAATTAGATTTATCAAAACTAATAGATAATCAAACAAATGCGCCTATAATTATTAAAAATAATACTGGTAATCAGTTTTTATTAATGCCTTTTTCGGGCAATAAAAATTTAGATGTTTTTTTGAGTTTGTATAAATCGTTTACCGATTTGAATAAAACAGTTTTTTAAACTACTCAAAAGCAGGTCGAAAATAATTATACCAAACATGTATCCAAGCTAAGTAATTAACAATGAACAATGGATAATTAACAATTTTGCTTACGCTTGATAAACAGCATAATAATAAAAACAAAAGTGTTGTTTTTATATATTGACCTACTTAAAAGCAAAATACAAAGACTTACCAATAGAATGGGGGAGCAGGCGAACCAGATATTAATGACTTTGTAGACATTTGGGAAAATAAAAATATTACATTAAAACAAATAAGAGATAAAGCATGGAAACGAAACTTATAATTTGCGATACAAATATTTTTATTAATTCTTAAATACTGAACGAAATATTGATTTTATTGTATTAATAAATTGTATATGAGAGTATTAAATACTGCACAAAAAATAAATAACCGCTATATCAATGACTTACATAAAAAACTAAAAATTATAAAAATTTACATTTAGTAATCAGCAACTTAGAATTCAATAAAATCAAAAATATGGCTACTCGTCAGAAGTTGGACAGTGTTGAATATTAATTTGTTATAATTTATATATAAGAGCAAATCGGTCAGACCGGTGTACTTTTGTCCAACTTTAAACGGGTAGCCAAAAATATAATAAAATTTTAGTTACGGTGATGTAAAAAAAACGCAATACTATAGCGCCTCAATATCAGATATATATATGAATAATTGATGATTTTGGTACAACATTTAAGTAAAGTGAATCTTTGCGAAACTTTGCGTCAAACTTTGTGTAACTTTGCGGTTAAAAATCATCAAACGTAAAATTGGTAGCCATAAAATACGTAAGCAACATTAAATAGCTCAAAGACCTTATTTTATCTTTTTTATAAACGACTCATAAATAGCATTATGTATTTTTTGTCTAATTTTATATGTATTTATTCTCCAGTTTTTTGCACTTGGGTGTACTCTATTTGATAAAAACACATAAACTAACTCATTATCTGAATCAACCCAAACACATGTTCCTGTATATCCGGTATGTCCATATGAATTTTTTGATGCCAAACTACCAATAATTGCTTTTCTACCCTGCATATCAAAACCCAAGCCCCTGTGAGTGTCATCTTGTTTTGTTGTGAATTGTTTAATTATTTTTTGAGAAATAAATTTTTTGCCTCCATATTTTCCATTGTTCAGAAGCATCTGAAATAAAATCCCTAAACTTTTTGCATTTGAATATAAACCAGCATTACCTGCCATTCCACCCAACATAGCAGCCGATGGGTCATGGACATAACCTTTTAAAAGCTGTCCTCGCCATAGTTTATCGTGCTCGGTTGGTATGATATTTTTTTTGTCGAAATAATCAAGTGGTTTATAGCTAATTTTTGATAATCCAAGAGGTTTATAAAAATTAGTTTTCATATATTCATCAATACTATAATCATTTGCCGAATCAACAGCCATTTGTAATAATATCATATTGACATCACTATATACAAAAATCTTTCTCGAATACACAGCCAATTGTTTTGTATCTCTCCATACAGTATCGCCAAAATCGCCTGATAAATATAGATTTTCTGCTATTTCGACCATACCACTATCTTCTATAAAAGTATGAGTATAATATTGGTCAAATGCCTTTTTTAATAAATCCGCATTCACAACAAATTTTACTGTATTCAGTTTCAAACTATCTGTTTTTAAACTGTCAGGTTTTGAATTGCTAATTTCTTTAGCTCTTTTTAGACTATCCTTTATCCTTTTAATATATTTTCGTTTGTACAACATATATCTAAATATTGGCATAGCAGGTGCAATTCCCGATTTATGCTTTAGCATATCAATAATTTTCACCTTAAATATATTACGTCGAGGTGTTAGCGTTGCTATAATAGTATCATATGCAACCAACATAGAATCATTAAGATGTATAGTGTCTTGATATTTGAGTAATCTCTTCATATTTTTTATTTCTTTAATATAAAGAGTGTCAATATTTATAACAGTATCGGGCTTTATTCTTGTATATTCAATTTTTGTATTATCAAAATAATCGCCAAGTTTTTTAGTTAATGCCATTTTTCCAGCATCAATCATCTTCATTACTCCTATTGTAGTGGCTGCAATTTTTGTTAGCGATGCTATATCGTAAACATCATTGCTTGTTACTTTATTTCGCTTACTATAAGTGTGATAACCAAACGATTTATCATATATAACATTTCCGCTTTTAACAACAAATACTTGACATCCGGGCATAGCTCCAATACTTACTGCAAATTTGGCTATTGAATCTATTTTTAATAATTTTTCTGAATCTATATCATTTTCTTCAGGCATTAGGTAAGCTACTCTTGTTTTGCTTGTTTTATCGCCATCTCCAAAATTCAATGTTTTTGATATTTTGTATGGTAATATTCCATTTGCAGCTATACCTCCAAACAAAACTTGTGCTGCAACTTTTTGATTATATTTACTATTGGTATATACTTGAACAATAGTTGATATATTTTCAATGTTTTTTATATTATCAAGATTACCAAAATTTATTAGTGTAATGTTTTCTTTTTTGGCTTTTTGTGATATTATTTTTTTTACTGTTTTTATAACAGAATCATTTGTTAGCTCATTAAAAGCAAGAATAATATCACTATATTTTTTAGGGAAATATAATTTTTTTATATTTTTTCCCGAAATTTTTTTATAATCAACTTGAGTATATTTATTTAAAAATTCTTTAAATGTTGTCAAATTATTTTTACCAATTGTTATTAATAAAAATTTACTATCTGTATTAATTCTAAAAGGTATCTTGATATTGTTTTTTACAATAGTAATATTATTTTTAACAATATTATTTTTTATTACAATATTTTTTTTATCACTGAATAGCTCAATAATTGTATCTTTTGATATTTTTTTATTCTTAAATGACCAATGTTTAGCTTTAAGTATTTTTTTTACTTTATTGTCTATACTTGCTATATTAATTTGGTTATTATCAATCATTTTGCGAATTTTATTTACAAAAAATTTAATATTTTTATTAAGTATAAAGATATCTGTTCCTTTGGCAAGTAAAGATTTAATATTGCTTGAATCATTTACTTTGCATATTAGTAAACCACCAAAATCCGTTTTGTTTTTCAATAAATTAATGTCAATTTCTTTACTATTGTTTATATAAAATGAAGGTACTGGTTTTTCAGTAAAAATTTTGTAAAATGACAATAAATTATGAAGACTATCAGTAACTTTTGGTAATTGGTTTATGCTTGTAATTATATTATTTTCATACAAATTTTTAGCATTATATAATACTTTTTTTAATATTGTATTTATATATGAAGTATCTTCTTTATGTTCGGATTTCAATATATTTTTAAAAGAAATAAAATTCATATTAATACCTAATTTCTGATAATAATATAATATTTTTTTATAATAATTATCTAATAAAACAATACTATCTGTTGCAAATAATGATAAATCATTTTTAACAAAAAGTTTTTCATCAATCTCAATAATTCCACTTGTATTAAAATCTGAAGCATAGAACATTGGTAATTTTGATAAATTATCAGCTGTTTTCTTAAATTTAACAAAACTATTAATAGAATCAATTTTTAGATATACACCAGAGATATGATAGTTTTTTATATAACTTTCGATTTCATTCAAAGAGTTAATATTTTGCAAAGAATCTTGTTTTAGAACAAACAATTGTCCTATTTTTTGCTCTATACTCATTTCTTTTATTACAGAATCTGCCCATTTATCAGAAATATTGAGAAATGCTATATCTGATGTATTTTCAGTTGTTTTATCTGGTTTAAAAAATAAAACTAAAACTAATATTCCAATTGTTATTGCTAACAAATATTTTACAATGAATTTTTCTTTTATATTAAAAATCATTTTATTTATAAATTTTAAAATTAAGGTCTTCTACCTATTTAATGTTACTTACGCATTCTACTAATATCCTAATAATATGCAATATAACAAAATATAAATGTCGATTCTATACAATGATCTACTTATTAGGTGTAAACCAATTCGTAATTCGTAATTCATAATTCGTAATTTCCTCAAAAACTTCTTTCTAATATCAAAATAACTGATATTCCAATTGCAGCTCCAGAAAGGAGTAAATTTAATTCTCGCTTATCAAAATGTAATAATCGCACCAACAAATATGAAATCAATAAAACTGTTATTACAATTAATATTTGTCCCAATTCTAAACCAATATTAAAAGCAAACAACTCAATAATAATACTATCAGAACCCAGTAAACTTTTCAGATAATTAGAAAAGCCTAAACCATGAATTAATCCAAAAAACAAAGCTGCAAAATATTTTATTATAATTAGTCTTTTATTTATTCTTTTTTTGTTTACAATATTTAAAATAGATGTAACAATAATTGTTACAGGTATTAATATTTCAATAACATTAGAGTTTATTTTTATTAAATTAAATACCGAAAGAGCAAGGGTTATAGAATGTCCAATTGTAAAAGATGTTACCAACACAAGTACCAATCGCCATTGTTTTATTGTGTATATAGAACATAGTGCCAATAAAAAAATTATATGGTCATAGCCTTTGATATCAGTAATGTGACTAAAACCTAAGTTAAAAAACATTTCGAAAATACTCATAAGTAAGTGAACAGTTAAAAGATAAAAGTTAAAAGATAAAAGTTTGCTTACACTTTCTTATAAATATTTGAAAAATATTATTTGAACTATTCACATAAAGTTGTAAATTTACATAATTTTAACATAAATAGCCTTACAAAAGTTTTTTGACATTTACCTTTATAGAATTGATTGTATCAGAGCGATATACACAAGTGCGAAAGCCACATTAAAATAGGTAGAAGACCTTAGACCATGTAATTTAAAAAACACACAATAATATGAAAAATCATTTAATAATTAGTATTTTTGTACTGCTTGGTATTTTAAATAGTACTATAAATACTAAATCTTTTTTTTTAAAATATCATAATATAAAACACCCTATTCATGTATCAGTTACTAATATAGAATATATTGATAAGGATAAAGAGTTTAATATTTCGATTAGAATTTTTGTTGATGATTTTGAAAAAATAATTAATCAAAAATACAATGCCAATCTTAAATTTAAAAATACAGATATTAATAATAATAAATATATTAATAAATATATATCTGAGCATTTTAGTATTAATAATTCAAAAAAAAAACTGTTATTTATAAAAAAAGAAATAAAAGTTGATGCAATATGGCTTTACTACAAATATAAAAGGAAAATGAAAATAAAATCAATTGAAATAAAAAATACATTGATGACTGATTTATTTCATGACCAAACAAATCTATTGATTTTTTCGTATAAGAATTTCAATACAGCAATTAAATTTAATAATGAATATTATTATAAAAAAATTAAATTGAAAAAATAAGGAACTATTTAATAAAAAATTTAAGTTTTTGACCAATACAAATTAAAATGAAAAAATTTATTCTATATTTTATAATATTAATTTTTGTAATAAATAATGCTTTAGCAACACATAACAGAGCGGGAGAAATTGTATACAGACAAATTTCACAATTTACATATGAAATTACTTTATATACATACACAAGCACCAAACCTGACGTATTAGCCGATAGACCTGAACTTGAAATATTCTGGGGTGATAATACGAGCAACATAGTTCCTAGGTTAAGCGAAGAGTTTCTCCCAAACTACTATAAAAAAAACACATATATCTATGTACATACATTTCCTGGAAATGGAACTTTCGAAATATTTGTTCAAGATCCAAATAGAAACAGTGGCGTAAAAAACATACCCAACTCTGTAGAAGTTGTTTTTGCTCTAAAAACAACTCTAAAAATAAATTCTACCATTGGTTTTAATAATACACCTATACTTTTAAATCCACCAATTGAAAATGCTGCAAAAGATTTAATTTTTATTCATAATCCAAATGCATATGATTCAGATGGAGACAGCCTTTCGTACAGCCTAGAAATTTGCCTTTCTGAAAATGGACAACCAATTGATAATTATACATATCCTAAAGCAAGTAATTTTTTTAAAATAGACGAAATTACAGGCGATTTAATATGGGATAGTCCTGTAGAAATTGGTATATATAATATGGCTATTGGAATACACGAATGGCGAAATGGTATAAAAATAGGTACAATAATTAGAGATATGCAGGTGGAAGTGTATGAAACAGACAATAATCCTCCTAAAATAGCACCCATTGGCTCGTTTTGTATCGAAGCAGGCGAAATGCTCAAATTTACTGTATCAGCAACCGATGAAGATGGCGAAAATATAACATTAGAATCGAATAGTGGAATATTTAAACTTGCAAACTCGCCTGCCAAATTCGACCAACCAAAAACAGGTTCAGCAAAAGTTAGTTCTGAGTTTGAATGGCAAACAGAATGTTTACATGTTCGTAAACAACCATATATAGCCATTTTTAAAGTAAAAGACGATAACCCAGACCAGGTTCTTGTTGATTACGAAAATGTAAGTATACAAGTAGTTGGACCAGCTACCGAAAACTTAAAAACTAAAGCCACAAATAGTTCTATAGAATTAAGTTGGGACAAAAATAAGTGTGACGAAGTAAAAGGATATTATATTTATAGAAAAAAGAGTAAGACAAGTTTCACACCTGGTAATTGCGAATTAGGTGTCCCAAAATCTACTGGTTACAAAAAAATTGCAACCATCGAAGGAAACGACAAACTATCATATCTCGATAATAATAATGGTGATGGTCTTGTACAAGGCTATCAATATTGCTATATGGTTGTAGCATATTATGCAGATGGTGCCGAAAGTTATGCTTCAAAAGTAGTATGTGGCGAACTGGCAAAGGGTGTTCCGATTATGATTAAAGTTAGTGTTTTGAAAACCGAGAAAGTTAATGGAGAAGTACATCTTCAATGGATAAAACCCATAGATTTTGACCAAATTACAAACCCAGGTCCATATAGGTATACAATATTTCCTTCTAATGATTTAACTGGTTCATCGTATACAAACCCTTTTTATGTAAATGGAATTGATAATACAACATATACCGATATTTTTAACACAGTAGAAACACCTCGCATCTACAAAATGGGCTTATTTAATTATGATAGTAAAACCGACACATGGAATATTATTGGAGTTCCCGAAAAAGCTTCAAGTACTTTCCTTACTACTTATGCTTCTGATAATCAAGTCCAAATTAGTATAAATCATAAAGTACCATGGGAAAACACTAAATATATCATTTACAGACAAAACCCTACAACTTTACAATTTGATGAAGTTGGAACTTCTACAGAACCAAACTATACTGACAAAGGACTAAAAAATGGCATACAATATTGTTACAAAGTAAAAACTATTGGACAATACGGATTGGCAGATATTCCTTCACCTTTAGAAAATTATTCTCAAATTACTTGTGCTACACCCATTGATACAATACCACCATGTGTACCTAAACTGAAAATTAGCAGTAAATGCGACGAGGGTATCAATGAGTTATCATGGACTAGTCCAAATGAAACTTGCTTGGACGATGCTGTTGAATTTAATATATATTATTCCAATACGACAAATGGCGAATATAAACTAATAAAAACCTTTGATGATAACAAAATAACTAATTATGAGCATATTCCTGAATTATCATTGACAGGGTGTTATGTAATTACTGCTGTCGATTCGTTCAAAAACGAAAGTTCAAAAGACTATAAAGTATGCATTGATGAATGTATTAGTTACAAACTACCAAATGTGTTTACACCTGATGGTAATGGAATAAACGACATTTATAAACCGTATGAATACGATTTTGTAAAAAAAGTTGATATGAAAATATTCAACAGGTGGGGAACTCTTGTTTATAAAACCGAAAACCCCGAAATAAACTGGGACGGTAAAGATATTAAAACTAATAAGATGGTTAGTAATGGAGTATATTACTATGTATGCGATGTATACGAATATAGACTTGGTGGCTTAGAAATTAGAAATATATCAGGTTTTATTCATGTTTTAACTAATGATGGAAATTCGAAAAGCAAATAAAATTTTGCTAAGGTCTTCGACCTATTTAATGTTGCTTACGTAAGATATATAATAAACGGTAT
>JAOZVK010000672.1 GCA_029938185.1 Bacteroidales bacterium
TACCCCCGATTACCATCGGGGGCTATCTATAGGTCATGCCTAAAGGCATTTAACTTTCGTATATTTATAAAATTTTCATCTATTTTTTAAACTGTTAGCAAAAAAAATATTAAAAATGAAACTTGCCCAATATTCGATATTCGACATTTTATATTCTATATAAATCTTTCATTTTAATTTGCCATTATTTTTGTTCAATTTGACGTTTTTTGTGAGTTCTGAATTTAGACTTACTAAAGATAGATTAAAATATATGAATAAAATAATGGGAAGTGAAGCAGAAGATAATGCAAGTAGGAGAAAAGAAATAGATTTATCTATAGAAAATGCAATAAGACAGTCAATAAACGTTAATATAGAAAAATACTAATTAATTAATAAGTTTGATATTAAATAATAATTTTATGAACAGATTTATATTTATTATATATTTTATAACTAGTGTTTTACTATATTCTTGTGAAGAAAAACCCCCACGTTATATTTATAGTAAAAAGAAGGACTCAATTTTTATTAGCAATCAACAAATACACAACTGGTTAAAAGACGCATTCAATAAGGAAGAATATTTATGGCATGGAATATTGAATGACCAGATTATTTATTATGTTGTAAGAGATAAGCATGATTTTCACTTTTTTTTTAAAGAAATTAGACAAGATCATATTAGACGTTTTTTCTATACTTTCAACGATAATGCACTATATTTTGTTCCCGAATACGATTCGTTGCATTACGACTATCAACGTGTTTCTAATAATTATTATTCTTTTGTTTCGAGTAAATTTTACAAAATTCCTGAGCTAAGAAAAAAAAACAAAAAGTATAATGAAATTATAAAAAATGCTACCGATATAAAAAAATTAGAAAAACTGGTAAACGAAATGACAATATTTAATAATCTATCTTTTGATGATGATGCATTGATAGATTTGTTAAAAAAAATGTTTATAATAACACAAATGCAAATTATTAATGTGTCAGAAAATGAGAAATATGTGTATTATAAAGTTATTTTTGGAATTGAAAATGCTTATGAAATTAAAACAAAAAAAGATTTAGAAGTTTTTCAAAAAAGGTTACATGATGATTATTCAATCTATAGGTTAGGAATTTTTAATTACTTTTTTTTTGAAAAATATTCATTTAATGTAAAAAAAAATCTACAAGGCAAGCTCAAAAATATTAAAAAAGATTATCAGTATAAATCTGTTTTTTATTTTTACACATTAAATGATTTTAAACTTTTTAGATTAAAAATAAAAATTGAAAATGGAAAAATATTTCTAATAAAAAATTATATTAATAGTGAGTATTTATGGTCAAGTTGGTATTATCCTGATTTGTTTTTAGATGGACAAAGATATTATTAAACATTAATTTAAGATGTTTCGACCTATCTTAGACTGTTTTACACATACTATCAATCACATATTTAACTTAATAAAATACGAAAAAACTTTTTATTAGAGTACTTAATTAATAAATTATGATCTATTTAAGAAAATTTAATTGCTTTGTATTCAATACAATTATTATATATATTGTATTCAGTATAGTATTAACTTCATGTGAACAAAAAAAAGAATATATTCTTTATGATAAAAAAAAAGACTCTTTATTTATAGTAAATAAATGGGGTAAAGGTATTAATTGGTATATAAATAATCCGTCAGTGAAAATTATATTAAACGATAAGCTTATTTTAAGTTTTGATAACGAACGACATCTTTTCCGCTTTTTTATAAAAGAAATTACTCCGGATTCGATTAGAAGATTTGGTTTTACTATTAATAATGTAATGCCATCAACTTTTAGATATGACTCAACTTTGCATGATTTAATTTGTATATCCAAGCATAATTATTCGTCTATATCAGAACGGTATTACAATAATCCAAAATTAAGAAAAAAAATTAAAAAATATAATGAAGCACTTAAAATTGTGTTGGATATAAGAAAATTAGAGAAAGTAATTAATGAGATGGAAGTATTTAAAAACTTATCGTTTGAAGATGAATTAGCAATTGACATTTTAAAAAAATTATTTATAATATCACAAGTACAAATTGTAAACCTACCCAAAAAAGAAGGCGATCATTATGATTGGAACTTAGTTATTGAAATGAAAAATGTATATGAAATAAAAACAAAAGAAGATTTTGATTTGTTCAAAAAACGTTTAGATGAGCCTGCCTTATATGAAAAAAATCATCCTATTTACATTTATTCATCTATGATAAAAAATGACTTAAAAACTCAGATAGAAAATATAAAAAAAGATTATCAGGATAAATCAGTTTTCTATTTTTATACTGTGAATGATTATAAACTCTTTAGATTAAAAATAAAAGTTGAAAATGGAAAAATATTTCTAATAAAAAATCATATTAATGGTGCATATTTATGGACAAATTGGCATTTTCCTTTTATACCTTAAATTATGGAATTTTAAAAAAGCAATATATTTATGAATTGATGAATATCAAATTTACTATTTGACTATCATCAGAAAAAAGAAACAATGTAAGCAGAGCAAATGCAACAGATAATGTATTTTCAAATAAAATAGAAAATACTAATCCAATACCTGAAAAAATATTTGAAGACAGTGAATTGGAACATATGTTCAGAACTCACAAAAAACGTCAAATTGAACAAAAACAATGGCAAATTAAAAT
>JAOZVK010000211.1 GCA_029938185.1 Bacteroidales bacterium
TTACAAACAACGGAATTGGTTTACACCTAATAATAAGTATTTTACAAAAAAACAATTCCAAAAGTTTAAATACATTCTATACTTTAAATGGTACAATTATTCAATGATACAATGGTACAATACTTTGATTAATAATTGATACCAGTTTGTTAATGTTAAAACTATAACCATTTAGAGTATAAGTAGTCTTACAAAAGTTTTTTACACATTCATACTTCTTTAATCTATTGGTTTGTAATCATATAATTGTATCATTGAACCATTGAATAATTGAACCATTGTTTTTGTTCAATTTGAGGTTTTTTGACATTTACTTATTTATAACTTCTTGATTAAATTGTCGTTGTACTAAAGCGTAAGCAACTATAAATGGGTCGAAGACCTTACTCAAACAATATTTAATTTATGATATATCTACAAGCCGAAAACATTACAAAATCTTATGGTGATAATGTATTGTTCGAGAGTATTAGTTTTGGAATTGAAAAAAAACAAAAAGTTGCTTTAATTGCAAGAAATGGAACTGGAAAAAGTTCCTTACTCAATATTATTACAGGGGCTGATATGGCTGATTCGGGAAAAATTATTCTAAAAAATGATATTAATATATCTTTTCTTAGTCAGAATCCAATCTTCGATAATTCTAAAACTGTAATTGAGCAGGTATTCAACTCTTCGGACAAAGTAATTAAAACAATAAAAGACTACGAAGAAGCAATAATTGAGAACAATACTGATAAACTACAAATTGCAAGCGAAAAAATGGATTTGTATCAGGCTTGGGATTTCGAAATAAAAATAAAGCAAATACTTAGTAAGCTCAAAATAACTGACTTTTCTCAAAAAGTAGCTGAATTGTCAGGAGGTCAAAAAAAACGACTCGCACTTGCCGAAACTCTTATTAAAAACCCCGATTTACTGATACTTGATGAGCCAACAAACCATCTTGATTTAGAAATGATTGAATGGCTTGAAGAATATATTAATAAACTAAATATTAGTGTTCTGATGGTTACGCACGATAGGTATTTTTTAGATAAAATATGTAACTATATTATTGAAATTGACAATAGAAGCTTATATAAGTATAAGGGGAATTATACATATTTTTTGCAAAAAAAAGACGAACGTATTAATATTCAAAATGCAAATGTTGAAAAAGCAAAAAATCTATATAAAAAAGAAATTGAATGGATGCGCAGGCAACCACAAGCAAGAGCAACAAAAGCAAAATATAGAATAGAAGAATTTTATAAAATAAAAGAACAAACAAAACAAAAAATTGTACAAAAAGAGCTTAAACTTGATATTAAAACCAGAAGGCTTGGGAAAAAAGTACTTGATGTTTACAATATAAAGAAAGCATATGATGATTTGCTGCTAATAGATGATTTTTCGTATAAATTTTCGAGAAACGAAAAAATTGGTATTGTTGGTAAAAATGGTACTGGAAAATCAACTTTTTTAAATGTTATTACAGGAGATATTCCATATGATTCGGGTAAAATTGAAACTGGAGAAACTATTGTTTTTGGTTATTACAAACAAGGTGGTATTACTATAAAACCAAAACAAAGACTTATTGATGTTATAAAAGAAATATCAGAATCAATTGAACTTGCCAAAGGAAAAATACTTTCGGCATCGCAATTTTTAGAATATTTTTTGTTTCCTACCGAAATGCATTATACATATACCGAAAAACTTAGCGGCGGTGAAAGACGAAAATTGTATCTAATGACAGTTTTAATGAAAAACCCAAATTTTTTAATTCTTGATGAACCTACAAACGATTTGGATATTTTTACATTAAATGTTCTTGAGGAGTATTTAACAAATTTCAGTGGTTGTGTTGTAATAGTATCGCATGACAGATATTTTATGGATAAAATTGTAGATAATATTTTGGCTTTTGATGGAAAAGGTAGAATCAAAAATTTTCCTGGAAACTATTCTGATTACAGATATTATTTAGACAAACTCGAAAAAGAAAAGAAAACAGAAATTAAAGAAAAAGCCAAGCCAAAACAAAAAGAAATAAAAATCAAAAAACAAAAATTAACTTATAAACAACGCCTTGAAATTAAAGATATTGAAAAAGAAATAGAACTACTTGAAGCAGAAAAATTAAATATTGAAAATGAATTAAGTACAAATACGATTAAATCTGAAAAAATTATTGAAAACTCAAAAAGACTAAGCCAAATAATTGAAACTCTTGACGAAAAAGAGATGAGTTGGCTCGAATTAAGCGAAATTGAGTAATAAATATTTTATTATTTTAGCCTTTTTCATATTCACTATACTCTAAACTGTCATAAATTCGACATTAATAAACTGTTATCAATTATTAATCAAAGTATTGTACCATTGTATCATTGAATATTTGGGCTACCAGTTTTAAGTTAGACGCTTTTTAACCGCAAAGTTACACAAAGTTTAACGCAAAGTTTCGCAAAGTTCTGTAAAAGTTTACTTTAACTTTATGGTTGCAACCACTTGAAAAACAATTGTGTCCAACCTTACGTGGGTAGCCAATATTTGTACCATTTAAAGTGTATTACTTTTTTCGTTTCTTTATTTTCGATTTGTCTTTAATTCTATCTATATACAATATACCATTCAAATGGTCAATTTCGTGTTGAAAAATAATTGCAGTAAACCCAGAAACAGTATCAATTAAATTTTTAGATTTTAATAAATCATATTTCATTACAATTGTATCCGAACGAAAAACCTCTCCAGTAAATTCGGGTATTGAAAGACAACCCTCGCTGCCCTCCGATTTTTTTTTTGAATAATAAATTATTCGTGAATTTAAATAAAATTCAAATGGTTCATTAGTTTTGTCAAAACGTTGAACCCATACTATTCTTTTGTTTACTCCAACCTGCGGAGCAGCAATTCCAACTCCAGGATTAGTAGAGCTACGTACAGTTGAATACATTCCTTTTATTAGTTTTTTTAATTTTCTGTTTCTAAAACCTAATTTTATATTTTTACTTTTGTTATATAAAATTATTGAATCTTTAGGATTATTAAGTAACATCAAAGACATTTCATTATTTGGTTTTATTTTTTTAATAATTCTTTTTTCTTTTAAGGAAAATTTATTAACCGAACAATTTGATAAAAGTAATAAAAATATTAATGGTAATATAAGTTTTAAATATTTCATATATACATTATTATTAACTGAAATTTGGGCTATTAAAGTTTATATACAACAAATTTATTTTTTGCTACCCACGTAGTTGAATACTTTGTTAAGGCACATGTTTTTAAATATATATTGCAAATATCCAAGCTTACATGTGTAGCCCTTTTTATCGCCAATTCCACCAAGCTTTGCATGACCAAACATATCTTTTTCACTATTTTCGAAGGTCATTTCTGCACCTTTGAAAGTAGCACCCTCCGAAACTAAAACAACCGAATATTTGCTTGGATTTTTCGATCTATCAGCAATTAATAATTCAGCAAGTCTATTTATTTCGAACTTATATTCAGGTATTACACATCTGTTTGCAGAGCCTGCCATTGTTGGCAACATTGCAGTATAGCCTGCATATCTGCCAAATACTTCAAGAACCAATAACCTTTCGTGCGAACCTGCAGATGTTCGTAAACTATTAGTCATGTTTATAGTGCGAGTTACACAGGTACTAAAACCAATACAATAATCAGTACTAGGAACATCGTTGTCCATTGTTTTAGGAATAGCAACAACTTTCACACCTTCAGTATATAGGCGCACTCCATAACTTAATGTATCATCTCCACCAATTGGAATCAAATAATCAATTCCTAAAAAGTCAAGATTTTTTAAAACTTCGGGAGTCAAATCATTAATTTCATCTTTATATTTGTCTTTCAAATGATTTGGAACATTTATTTGGGGTACATGACTGGCTCTTGTTCTTGAGGTATGAAGAAATGTTCCTCCTGTTCTTCCTGCCTTATTTATAATCTCCTCAGTTAACATTTCATAATTTGCACTATTATCAACTTTTTTGTCTCTGATAAGTTCAATCATTCCTGCCAACCTCTTTTTATTCCTATTACATCATATCCTTCGCGTTTTGCTCTAATGGTTACAGCTCTTATAGCTGGGTTTAAACCAGGAACATCGCCACCACCTGTTAAGATTCCTATTACTCCTTTTTTCTTTGCCATAGTTAAAAATTACAATTAATGTTTAAATCCTATTTTGTGTTTTTAAGGTCTTCGACCTATTTAATGTGGCTTACGCATTCTATTAATATCCTAATTGATTTTCACTGCAATTTTAAAAAAATAATAACATACAATGCATATGAGTAAAAATATGTAACATGTTTCAAGGCACAACATTATAAATAAGTAAATTCAACAAACTCATTATCTATTTTCTTAACTTCTACCTTATCGTTATAATATTTTGCTAAACCTTTTGATATACTAATAAAAATATCAATGAGTCCTCTTTTAGATTTATATTTTACTCTCAATTTATTATCACTAATTGATTCAAAATCGAAACTGGGAGGTTTTGCATTTGGGAAAATTTCTGTCATCTCTTTATGAATAGTATTTAAGTTCAACAAAAATTCTTTTGAGCTACTATATTCATCAAAGTATGACTTATATAAATTTACAGAATAAGAATTTACCCAATAATCTCCAAAAATATCAAAAAACTGTTGAATTGTAATTCCTAATATTTTTGCTGTGTTTACTAATAATTTTACAGTATCGTTATCATCTACATCATCTCGCATCATAAAAACATGATTAGTATCGAAACCACTTGTTTCAAGACATTTTGACCATATTTCACTACCATGATTTTCGACAACAATTTTACTTACACATTTTAAAATAGTTCCTTTCATAATATTTATTATATTAGTTAAGTTATAAATCAAAAAAAATAGTTGAATATTTTCAATATAATACAGTTTTCAACAGAAGCAATCAATGGCTACAAGTTTTAAACTAAACGTTTTTTAATTGCAAAGTTTCACAAAAATGTTCTCTTTATGGTTAAATTAAGTACTGTTACAAAAGTTTATCGACATTTCCTTACTCACAACTCCTTTATTAGATTGTTTTTATACTAATGCGTAAGCAACTATAAATAGGTCGAAGACCTTACTTGAAAAACAAGAGTACACAACCTTAGGTGGGGTAAGCCCAATCAATGTAAAAAGCGAAGAGATTTATTTATTTAGTTTTTTTTCAACTTCAGCAATTTTTCTTTTTAGTGAAAATACTTCAGATGTTTTTCTTTCTAAATCAAAATCTAAATTTTCCATTTTTTCTTTAAAATTTTTAGTCAATTTGTTTTGCAATTCTTTATTTTTAATAAGTTTTTGATTTTGTTTTAGTATTTTATCTTTTTGTAACTGTGCTTTTTCAAGTGTTTTTTTCAACTCTAATTCTCTGTCTTGTAATTCTTTTCTAATTAAAATATTTTCATTTTGCTGTTTTAATAATTTTTCATTAGATTGTTCTAACTTGATAATATTTTTTTGAGTAATTTCTTCATTTATAGCAAGGGTACTTGCTTTTTGAAGAGTTTCAAGATGCAAATCATCTATTTCTTTTTCCATTGATTTTTGGTTATCAATATTTTGCATTATTCCATTCCATAAAACCAATGACTGGGTCATCCTTTCGGGTTGAATATTTATTTCAATCCATATATATTTTCCTGATTTTGTAATTATACGACCCTCCCATTTAAGTGTTTTGAGGTTTTCTGATGTTCTGGATATGGCATCTCTAAAATCATCTAAATCTTCTTTATGAATTTTTAGAACTTTATTAGCATTTTTCAACGAAACTAACTCTTCAGGCGAGTATCCTAATAGTTTATGAGAATTTATACTTGCATATTTAAAAATTGTTTCATTAGAAGTGATATTTAAAATAAGTTGAAAAATCATTCCTGGAACACTTGTTGTCAAGCGTTTAAGTTTTTTCTCGTTGTTAGTTATTGTTATATTTTGTATCTTTAACTGATCTTGAGTAGATTGGAGTTCTTCCATATTTTGTCTAAGCTCTTCTTCACTTGATATAAGTTCTTCATTTTTAATTTTCAGTTTCTTTTCTTGGTCTTGCACACGTTGAATTGCTTTATTAAGAATTTCTTCGTTTGCTTTCATCTTTTCATTAAGAAACTGAAGTTTTTCCTGTCTTTTTCCCATTTCATCTTGAGTTGCTTCTAATTCTTCAAGATTTTGTCTAAGTTCTTCTTCCTGAGCCAGCATTTCGTCAGTTTTTTCTCTCAATTCATTCTCCAACTTTTTACTTTCAGTTATATCTGTGGCAAGATTCATTATTTTGTAGGCAACACCATTTTCATCAAGAATAGGAGTATATATTTCATGTAGCCAATATTCTTTATTTTTTACTTTAATATGATGGGTTTCAGTAATATTTTCTCCATTTTTTAGTTTTTCCCAAAAGGTGTTTTTTCTTATATTTTTTTCATCTAATTCATCAAAATCACTTTGGTGCTTGCCAACCATTTGTTCTTTTGAAACACCAAGCAAATTACACATTGCTTTATTAACATCAACTATTTTTCCTTTAATATCAAACTCAATAACAAGCGACGATTTATTTATTGCTCCTAAAATACTAGACATCTCTGCTTCTTTTCGTGCCGACTCATCTTGAGTTGCTTGAAGTTCTTCAAGATTTTGTCGCATTTCCTCTTCTTGAGCTGCCATTTCTTCGGCTTGTTGTTGCGATTGTTCAAGTAGTTCCGAAGTTCTTGAGTTTATTTTTGCAATTGATAATGTTGAAGCGATACTTTCAGATACTTTTTCAACAAAATCTATTTCGTATTGTTCAAATTTGTTGAACGAAGCAATTTCAATTACTCCAAATATTTGTTCTTCGAGCTTTAGAGGTACAATCAAAAGGCTTCGAGGATTCGATTGACCAAGCCCCGACCTAATTGAAAGATAAGAATCTGGTATTTCTGTTAAGTATATAGTTGTTTTTTCTTCAGCGCACATACCAACCAAACCATCACCCATTCCAATTCTTTTTTGCTTTTTTCTTTCTTTATTATATGCGTATGTTGCTATAAGTTCGAGATATATATTCTCTTTGTTGTTATCATTGTATATAAACAATCCAGATTGGTTTGAATTTAAAAACTGAACCAAATTTTTTACTATTTTAGACGATAATGTTCCTAAATCTTTAGTACTTTGTCTCATTATCTCATTAAACTTAGCAAGTCCTTCGTTTGCCCATTTTCTCAAACTATCTTCATATTTTCGTTTTTCATCTTCTTTTTTTGCTATATCAAGATTTTTGCGCATTTCAAGCAAAGAGTTACCTAAGGTATCTTTTTCACTCAAAGCTGTAAACTCAGTACTGAACACACCCTGACCAATTTTTGCTGCAAAGCTGGTTGTTTTTTTTAGACCTATTATCAATTCATTTATAGCTTGAATCATCTCAGATAATTCATCTTTTCTTCTAAATTCCATAATATTTTCTGGAAGAATACCTTTGCTTAATGGATGTAAATACTTTTTTAGTTTGTTAATAGGTGATATTATTGAGGTTGAAAAACGGATTATTACATAGAAAAGTACAATTATAACAATTGATACAAAAATATACAATGCTCGTATAGTGTTTTTTAAAACACTTTCTTTTTCTTCATTTATAACGTCTTTGATTAAATCTAATTCGGGATCAAATTTATGAATTTCTATTCTTAATTCCCCGTTTAATCCTTCATTAGCTGTTAGTCCGATATCTTTATCAATTTCTACCAGATTAATAAAATTCTTTTTATATTCATTTAATAAAGTAATTAGATTATGGTCGATTGATAAATCCTTTTTAAACACTACCGAATCAATAGATATTAAGCCTGTTGAGTCCGATAAAGATGTTTCCATATTTTTTATGGCATTTTCGCTAATATAATCACTTAGCTCATTAAAAGTCTCAACATAATATCTAAAAAAATTTATATCTTTATCCAATAAATAATCTTTTTCGCTTTTTCGTAACAACAAAATATACTCTACAATGGTAGGATTTTCTGTTGCCATATATGCAGCCTGACCTGTTCTTTTCATTTCTCCAATTACTCCAGACTCAATTGAACCTTTTTCATATAATCTATTGGCTAATTCTATAAAAATACCATTATATGTTCTATTATATTTTTTTAGCTTTGACATGTGCTCTCCGAGATTCAATTCTTTTGATATTTCATTTTCATTAAGCTCATCAATAATTTTCACAAGATCTTTGTTCGACTTTAGATGTTTTCGTAGATATTTATTTTTCCCAGTTCTATAGAAGTCATCATCATCAGGGTGTCTCAATAAAAAATAACCCTCAAATCGTCTCATGGTTAGATATTCTATAATTAATTTATCTAGCTGTTTATCATAGTTTCTATAATCGCTTGTTGTTTTAATCGAAAATCCAAAAAAGATAATAATTACTATAAATATTACAACTATAACTGCCAAAAAAAGATTGAACCTACCTTTAATTGAAAGATTAAAAAGTGCTTTCATATATACTTTTTATACAAAAAAAAAATCAAATATTAGCTTAATTTAAATAGGCTCTTCGAGCCTTCTTATGTTGCTTTCGCATTAATAATTTTACTATTTTTATTCATTATTAAACAATAAAATAAAAATTATAACAAATATAAATAAAAAATGATAATTTATTTAAAATTTAGTAAAAATAACTTTCTTTTTGTACTTTATATTAGTTTGTAATAATATTTTTTATTGAATAAAAATAAAGTTTAATATGTGATTGTAAATTATTTACACCTCAATAATATATATATATTATTTTAATTATTTTTATTAAAAATAAATATTTTCAATTTTTATTAAATTTACAAATTTGATACCGATATTTTTATTTTATTTTTTAAACTATTCAAATGTAAAACACTCTATACTTTTTAATTTTATTACATATGATATATAATCAATTGTTGTTCAAGAAATAAATTAAAAACAAAAAAAGCAAAATTATTGTTTTAATTTAACAACAATTTTGCTTTTACAAAAGTCGGGATGAGAGGATTTGAACCTCCGACCCCACGCCCCCCAGACGCGTACTCTAAACCAAGCTGAGCTACATCCCGATTTCGTTTGCAAAT